>CATMIM010000069.1 GCA_950068635.1 uncultured Candidatus Poseidoniales archaeon | reverse complement strand
CCTGGCTACTATCGCTGGAACCAGTGGTTCTTCCTCAAGTTCTTCGAGAAAGGGCTGGCCTATCGCGCGCTCGCCCCGGTCAACTGGTGCGACGACTGTAACACCGTGCTCGCCAACGAACAGGCGCGAGGAGGACGCTGCTGGCGCTGCTCCTCGCTGGTGAGTGTGAAGGAGATGGTGCAGTGGTTCCTGAAGATCACCGATTACGCCGATGAGCTGCTCGACGGGCTCGAGCATGTCGTTTTCCCGGAGAACGTGCGATTGCAGCAGCAGGACTGGCTCGGGCGCTCTGAAGGTGCGCTCATCCGCTTCCCGGTCGTCGATTCCGATGAGGTCATCGAGACGTTCACGACGCGGCCGGACACCATCTTCGGCGTGACCTTCGTGACCATCGCGCCCGAGAACCCGCTCGCCGAGCGGCTGGTGGCCGGCACGGAGCATGAGGACGCCTGGCGGGAACTGCGCGCTGAGGTGCTCGGGATATCCGATATGGAGCGCGGCATGCTGCGTGACAAGAAGGGAGTGTTCCTCGGCAAGCACGCCATCAATCCACTGAATGGAGAGAAGGTTCCGATCTACGCTGGAAACTTCGTCATCGCCACCTACGGGACCGGCTCGGTGATGGCCGTTCCCGGTCACGACCAGCGGGACTACGATTTCGCCGAGGAGTACGGCATCCCGATTCGTCAGGTGCTGCTTGAGCACGATGGAGATGTTCCGGCGGACGAACTGGATCGTGCGTTCGAGGGCTACGGACCGATGGTCAACTCAAGCCGCGACGGCTTCGACGGACTGGCCGGCAAGGACGCCATCAGCGCCGTGATCGCCATGCTGGAGAAGGAGGGCGCCGGCCATGGAACGGTCGAGTGGAAACTTCGCGACTGGGGCTTCAGCCGGCAGCGCTACTGGGGCACGCCAATTCCCATCATCCACTGTGACAAATGTGGTGAGGTGCCCGTCCCCGAGGAAGATCTGCCTGTCGAACTACCAGATGATGTCGATTTCGAGCTACCAGATGATGTCGATTTCGAGGGCAAAGGGAATCCTCTAGCGAGGGTGGCAGCGTTCCTCAACGTCGACTGTCCGACCTGTGGAGCCGCAGCAAAACGTGAGACTGACACGATGGACACCTTCGTCGACTCCTCGTGGTACTTCATGCGCTACATGGATCCAAGCAATTCGGATGTCTGCTTCGACGCTGACGCGGCTGAATACTGGATGAACGTAGATTTCTACTGTGGAGGAATCGAGCACGCCCAGTTGCACCTCATCTACGCCCGCTTCTGGACCAAGGCTCTCCGAGACCTCGGCCTGCACTCGCACGACGAACCGTTTCAGAAACTACTCTGTCAGGGGATGGTCAATGCCCCCACTCCGTTCTGCGAAGCGTGCAACACCACCCTGCACGTCGAGCACCGCGAAACCGGGGTCTGCCCACACTGCGGTGGACCGCTGCGTGAGCGCTCCGCCAAGATGTCCAAGTCGGAGGGTAACACGGTCAATCCGACTCCGATAGTGGAGAAATACGGCGCCGACACGATGCGGCTATTCATGCTGTTCAGCGCCAACCCGACCGCCGGAATGGACTGGTCGGATACTGCGATCGTATCCAACTTCCGACAACTGAACACGATCTGGTCGCTGCCCGCACAGGTTGCTGGATGGGGTGATGCCGCCTCACCTGTGGATAACTGGCTAGCAGCCCGCTTCCGCCAGCGCCAGCGCGAGTGGAGGGCAGCGATGGACGATGTCGAACTGCGCGTGGCGGTGCGCATCAGCCATTACGAATTCAACACTGACCTACAGTGGTACAGGCGTCGCGGCGGCAGCAACAAGGAGCTGGTGACGGGCATGCTGCGTGAACTGGCGCCGATGCTGCACCCAGCCACCCCGCACATCGCCGAGGAGCTGTGGGAAGAGACTGGTGGTGAGGGCTTGCTCGCCGCACACCTGATCGGGGAGATGGGCGCAGAACAGGAGGGTGATGCGTCCGAGCTGGCTGCGGAACAGTATCTGCGGAGCCTGCTCGAACAGGCACGGAAGATGAGGGGACTGGCAGCCCGTCACCTCGAGGGCGAGCCGAGAGAAGTCACCATCCAGTGCGCGGAATCATGGAAGGGTGAACTATGCCGCATGGGCATGGATCTGCGGGAAGAGGACTTCGATATGAAGTCGGCTCTCAAGGTCATCATGACCCGCGAATTCGCTCACGATGCGGAGGTGCGCAAGCAGATTCCCGGTGTGTGGAAGCGAGTGCAGAAGCAGTTGTTCAAGTGGTCGCCCGACGAGAAGGGAATCCTGCGCGCCGAGGTCGACGAGGTGGCGACGATCACCGCAGCCACAGATTTCCTGGCGAGTGAACTAGGAGTCGATTCTGTGCAGGTGTGGACGGCCGGCGAGGGCGACGATGTAGGTGACAAGGCTCGCTTCGCCTTCCCGCTCGAACCGGGTATCGCCTATCAGTGACGGTTCGGGGCTTGTATCACCATTCCATCGGTGAGCCCCGCCTGAGCAGTTCGATGGCCACCCGCCCGTCGATTCGCTCCCACGGCCAGTCTTCGGTCATTCGCCGCACTTCCTCCAGAAGCAGAGGACCCTCCCGGTCTCCCCAAGCGAAGCACCAGTCCTCACCGCCTTCGTGGAACAGGGCTCGAACCGCTGCCGCCCGCACAAGTGGGGAGGGGTCACCTGCAGCCACCTCGAGCAGCAGGGCGATGTACTCACCGCCCGGCCCCCAGTCAGGGTGACTCGCCCAGCCGTGGTTATAGCCGAGTTGTTCCATTCGAGCGATGGCCAGCAGCCTGTCGGCCTCGTTCTCACCATCGAATCCGTGTTCGTTCACGTTCTCATCTTCTTCATTCATCTGATCAACCTCACTCCCATTCATCCTGGAACTCTTCGTCGAAGGAATCTTCGTTTTCGGCATTGAACACCACCCCTCCGAACATAATTCCAAAGTCCTCTTCTTCGAAGAAGCAGAACGAACCAAGGCCCCACGGGTCTTCATCATCGGACCAGTCATCGTCAGGCTCATCCTGTTGACCAAGCTCTTTCTTGCCGGCCTCCGACGCAATTCTCAGGTATTCGATGGCCTCGACAAGGAATGCCTTCAGCAGTTCGAAGATGTCCTCGTTGGGGGTGTTCTCGGTCATCTGTTCACCTCTGTATCTGTTTGAGTGGCAGACGTGCCGGGAGTCGAACCCGGATCAGCGGGACCGAAGCCCACGATGCTATCCATTACACCACACGCCCAATAATATGGTGAGATGGAGATGGCCGCGGGAGGAATCGAACCTCCGAACCCCGAGGCTATCAACCTCAGTGTGCTCCCCATCGCACCGCACGGCCTGTAGAATGCTGACACCCTGCAAGGGGTGTCGAGAACGCAATTATTGTTTGAAATCATGTGGACTCTGAGACCTTCGCACGCTTCCTGTGCGGGGCAAAGGTTGACATGGCCCACGCTCGATGGTGAGCCGGTGTTAAAAACGGGTGTTGGGTGTTGCACGTCAGTGATGCTGACCGCGAAAGCAATCCCACCATATGTTGTGGGTAAGCCAATACATCGCTTCCATTTCTCCCGCTACGAAAAGGCAGAGGATGTCGGACTTTATAAATGTTTCGGAAGATTGCATCTTTAACGTCGTTCCACGAGTGCGAAGTGTTCTATTTGACGCGGATGGTTCATGGCGGAGTCTCCGTCGTGTGGCACCGGGAATGCGATGAGTGAGTCCGGGCCGGTCGTGCTGTTCGACGAAGTATGCTCGATGTGCAGCCGCGGCGCTGGGTGGATCGAAGAGCGCGACACCGATGGGCGATTCACGCTCGCCGGCCAGGAGTCGAAGTTAGGTGAGAAGCTGCTCAAAGCGCGACCGGAGAGGCTCAAGCAGCGTGACTCGCTGTTCCTGCTCGACTCACAGGGGCGCTGGCACAGCCGTTCAGGCGCGATAGTTCGCATTCTGCTCGGTCTGCCGAAGGCATGGCCAGCAATCGGCGGGCTGCTCTGGCTGGTGCCGTTCCCGCTGCGCGACCTCGGATACATCATCGTCGCCCGTCATCGCCACCGGGGCCACTGACAGGGCCGGGTTCAAAAGGGGGCAGCGGGTCGGCCGGTCTAAGTGAATCAGAACGACAAGGACGACGACAATCGCACTCGCCAACGCAAGAACAGGAACAGAAGAGGAAGTAGGCGCAGGGGAAGGCGGCAGAAGCCGCCACAATCTGAGTCGACCGAATCTGGTCATGTGGACCAGGCTGGGACTGGAGGGCGTGGACGGAAGAAGTCACAGGAACCGGATGGTGGAGGCTCCCAGCGCAGCGGTTCGGGAAAATCCGGCAAGGGTGGACGCGGCAAGCAAAATCCCAGAGACAAGCGGGCGAAGTTGACACGACCCGCTAGGCGAGTAGACAACCTCAGTCCCAACGAACGGGCGCGTACACGCTTCGATGTCAGCCCGCCACTGATGGGGCTGCCAAAATCAATCGACCCACCACCTCGAAAAATCTCGATTAACTGGGAAAACAATCCAGTTGAACAGAAGGTGGAACGGAAAGTGAGCGATCTTGTCGTCTTCCCGGGTGAATTCGGATGGCTCTCCGACGAGCAGGTCGACGAACTGGCGCAACGCATCGAACCGCACGATATCGGCCTCGACCAGTGTCTGTCACTGCGCGGGGCGCTGATGCAGGAGCGGGCGGTGTACAGCCATAGGGAGATGATGGGGCGCTCGCACATGCTACGTCGACGCTACGAAAACGGCGAGGGGGTGTTGGCGTTGTCACGCCGCTTCCAGTACCCCCCTGTAGGCCTTTTCCGGGCGATTCTCACCTCGCGCGGCTGGTCCAAGGTACGAATTCGCGATTCACTACGGGCCCCTGCGAAGCGGCTGAGTGAGCGTGACTGCGCGGAGTTCAAGGAGGCTGAGGAGCACGACCGGGTGACCAACGTCGACCAGGCGGAGACCCATGTACGGGCGAACACCTTCGAGGACATCCTGTGCGACTATTTTGAGGGCGAAGGAGTGCGCTTCCGCAGACAAGAGGAGTTGCTCGCAGAGCAGCAGAAGGAGCATGGACGACCGATCAGCACACCCGATCTGCTGATGATTGACCTCGTGGAGATCAACGGTGTACCGATCTCCTGGATTGATGCCAAGCACTTCTACGGTGCCAACCTATCATTCCCGCGTAAGAAGACGAAGAAACAGGTAGGACGTTACGTCGACGAATGGGGTACCGGCGCGGTTGTCTATCGCCACGGCTTCTGTGCCGGATTGAAAGTTGGAGGCGCGCTGCTGCTCGACTCCTCTCCACTCGACCTCTCGAAGCTCATTCAGGACTGAAGCGCTGCGATGCGCGTCACCTTCGCACACATGCCCAGAGATCGCAGACTCTCGCCGACCTCGTCCAGCACCGCCTCATCCACCGGTCGTTCGAGCGAGCGGGGCAGTACTGCCGCGCTCACGCCCAGCATGCACAGGGATGCGCACAGGGAATCTGAATCGTCTGACGCTCCAATCACCGAATCGACCTCCTGCAGCAGTGCCTTGCGCTCTGGTTCAGCCAACAGCCCCGATGCCTCGGCGAAACGGCGCGATTCAACCAGGAGTTCCGACCAACGAGCAGCGTTCCATTCCCCTTCACGCAGACGTGCCACAGCCGCTTCCCCTGCCCCACTGATGCGGTCCCTCCAGTCAGGTGAATCGATGTAGCCGCTCGTGTGACGGCCCTCGTCGGGACTCCAGACGAGCAACACGGGCGCCTCCGCTGCGAATGCGACCACGCTCCCGGGACTGGGAGGAGCTCCCGGTTCCAGCCTCAGTTCGACACCCCCGGCAGACAGCGCCAATACGTCGCCCAGACCGGTGGATTTCGCTCTCTCGTAATCGTGAGAGAGCCTCCATGCGATGTCAACTTCGTCGATTTTCATGATCTCAGCATGTGCGTCTATGGCTGCTATGAGTCCGGCTGCGGACATGCCGAAGCCCTGGCTGCGTGGGAGTTCAAGCCAGATGTCGAGGTCGACTGACTCAGACTCATCAATGCTGACTGACTGGCGGAAGAGCGAGGCGATGTCGGAGTACATCCTGTAACTCGCTAACTCCTCCTCGATGTGCAACAGTGCGCCGTCTGAATCCCAGATGCGCACCCGCCCTGCGACTTCGCCACGATGATCATCGATGAATGACCGCTCGGAGATGCGCGCCTCGACGCGCACACCGGACTCGACGCAGAATCCGGCTCCGCGGCTCCCCTGGTGACTGGGGCGACTGTCAGCATCGTGGATGCTGAACAGCAGGGTGATGTGCGCCGGACAGTGCACGCTGACAGGATTCATCGAGCGACCTCACGTGCGTC
>CATMIM010000068.1 GCA_950068635.1 uncultured Candidatus Poseidoniales archaeon | reverse complement strand
CCTCTGTTACGCTGAGTGGTTCCCTTCTCAGAGCGACTCATTGACCTTGACTGCGAGGACTGCTCCCAAGCCTGCCACGATCGTGTTGGCAAGGAACATCGCGAATCCGTCGAAGTCGAACGAGCCGCCGCTGATGAGGCTGCTCAGGTTCGTCCCGAGATCGGCACCACCAGTGAGCGCCATGCCTGCCGCGGCAGCCATGCCAACTGCGAACGCAGCGACACCGAGACCCTTCAGGTCAGTCAGGTCGCAGCTGCTCCACACGATGTACACGAGCCCACCACCGATGAACATGGTCAGCCAGTGACCAAGGTCCGTGTTGAACTCAAGCACCTCAGGGTACGGCACTCCGTCTCCACCGGTTATCGCGGCCAGAAGTCCGACACCAACGGCGCCTCCCACCTGCCAGCCAATTTTAGTCAGTCCACCTTCCCAGTCCTGACTGTTGAACATTGATCCAGCAGTCAGCACCGGAAGGATGTGCGCCCCATTGAAGGCGGCCCAACAGACTGCGAGCACAAGGCCCCACTCTATCCAGCCGCTTCCGACGCTTCCACCAATGACGAGCCAGGTCAGCACCACGCTGCCCCAGAACTCCGCCATTCCATCTTTCCAATCTATTTCCATTCTTACAACCATCCCCGCACAATGCGAGCGGCTGCCGCTTCTCTTCCGGTATTTAATCGAAACTGCCGGATTTTGGAATTAAACGCCTGTTTGGACGCACTCTTTCGGATGCCGATGTGGGTAATGAAAGCAGGTGTTGCGGGGCACACCAGAGGTAATTTCGCGTCCATTAGCAGTATCTCGAGCTCTGCTCGAAGACACTCGCGGCGCTGGCACCGCTTGTCCTGGTGGGCTATGACTGGCACATCGGGCAGAGGAATGTAGAGCGATTCTGCTGCACCGCTCGCTCGATCACTCCCGAACATCCTCTGCGCATGCATCGTTCCCCATCCCGCCTGTAGACCCGCAGCCTGACCTCGAAGTTGTCCAGGTGCAACTGCGGCTCGTGGATGTAGGTCAGATTGTCCAAGGCGGTCAGGCGCGTGCCTCCTATGCGCGCGCTCTCGCGCAGCAGCGGGGCGGTCGCATCGAAGATGCGGCGCCACTCATTCTCTTCGAGCGTGTCGGCCTTGCGGCGCGGGTCGATTCCCGCCAGATGGCATATCTCGGAGACGTATATGTTTCCAAGCCCGGCCACGCGGGACTGGTCGAGCAGCAGCGACTTCAGTTCTCGTCGGCTTCCGGACACCGCCTGCAGGAAGCGCTTGAAGCGCCAAGTGGTGTGGAGCGGATCGAGCCCCCAGACAGCGAGTCGCTGGCTGTGCTGCTCTTCGGTATGCAGTTTCAGGGTCCCGAAGCGGCGCACGTCGCGGTAGACGGCTTCGCTGCCGTCATCGAGCAGGATGCGCGCGTGACAGTAGTTGTCTGGAAAGCCGTTGGCGAACCGCTCGTCCTGTGGCCAGTCAGCCCCTGCCGGCTTCAGCCACCAGCCACCCGTCATGCGCAGATGGCCTTCGACGACACTGATGGTGCTCTCACATGGGGAACTGGGAGGGGCGAGTTCGAACCAGTAGAACTTCCCTCGACGCCCGACCCGTTCGATTGTGCGTCCGACGAGTCCCTGCGACCCGTCCGCACCTGCCTTCATGGGTGCGCGGCGACCGAAGTCGATGCCCGCTTTTTCAAGTTGGGCAGCCCAGATGTCAGATATCTCGACCGCTACTACCTCGCGCCCGGCGAAGAATTTGTCGAGCGCCCGTCGGCAGACCTCCACCTCCGGTAGTTCAGGCATGCCAGACAGGTGAGGTGCAACCCTCGATAGCCCTTGCGCGCGCGGGATGTGACCCTTCGACCACAGTCCTAGGTGGATGTCACTCCTGGAGAAGGTACTCGACGTCCTGCTTGAACAACTCCGGATCCCACTCGGAACCTAGCCAAACCACCCGTTTCTCGAGTGTGCGGTCGAGGATGTAGGTGGGCAGGGCGTGTTCGATGAGGTAGTCCGTGTCATCCTCGATGCCGTACATCTCCAGGCCGACGCCGTACTGGCCCCAGATGGACTCCAGAATCGTATAGTTCTGCTCCGAATCCCCCCCAGCACCTGCATTCGCCACCGTGAGATGAGGCCATTCCGCCCCTCTGGAGGAGCTGTATTCACGCATCACCTCAGGCGTGTCAGACCACGGATCAACAGTCACGGATACGAACTGCACCTGATCGCGATCCGCCTCGTCAAGGTTGTTCTGAACCCACAGCATCGAGGATGTCACTGCGAGGCAGACATCGGGACAGCGGGTGAACATGAAGGTGAGCACGACCACCTTCCCCTCGGCATCTGAGAGCGACCAGCTCTCGTTGTCCTGGTCGATGAGCGTGAACCGGTAGGCGGTACCACCGACATTCGGCTCCTCGCCGTTGAACACGTGCGGGCTCTCCCCTCCGAGGCAACCTGCCAGCAGCAGGCAGAGCGACGCTGACAGGGCCAGCAGCCGCGCTGCCCATCGCCTGCCGCGCGCTGGTGTCATCTCCATCCAATCACCCGAATCGCTGCTCTTCCCCCTCGATGATAAGTCGAACGGCTCGCGGTGAACCCGTTCACGTCTTCCCCCACTCCCCGGGCATGCGCGAGACGATGAGCGCGTGCTGCTCCTCCCATCCAGTCAGTTCGATCACCTCGAGCACCTCCGCTCCGGCATCGGTGAGGGCTGCCCGCGCGTGGTCGTAATGGTCGCGGGGTACGCCCCGGCCACCGTGCTCGCTGCGCTCGGAAGCGCTCTTGAGCGAGAGCAGGGAAAGACCGTTTGGCGCGAGGAATCGCTGTGCTGCGGAGATATGCATGTCGACCTGCCCTGCCTGTGAGACATCCTGGAACAGCCAAGGAACTCGGCCCGGGAGGAAAGGGGCGATCGCCTGCAGGTCACGCGCATCCGCGAGTACGGGAACCAGTCCCGGTCGGACCTCGGCCAAGCGTACGAGGTCGCGCATGCAGCGAGGTGAGATGTCCACGGCGACTATGCATCCGCGGCGCTCGTTCTGCGCTCCGCACAGATGGTCGTGCAGGTACGAGATGGTCGTGCCATGCCCTGCCCCGAGATAGAGCGTGGTCGCACCCGGCTCAGGCAGCAGGAATCCCTTGTCACCCCCTGACCTCAGCAGCCCGGCGGCCAGTTTCGATCTTCGCGGACTCCACTGCCGCCACTCCTCGCCGCGCCGACGCTTGAGTCGCTCGCCGCGCACTGCCACTCCGGGAACCGCGTTGCGGCTCCACAGGCTTCGCCCCTCTGTGCGCACCGCCCACGACAGGTCGGCAACCCTTGCCGAGCGGCCTCCTCTGGCCATCCATCTCCCTCCGGTCAGTCACGCCGCTGAGGTCGTGGATGACGCTCTCGTATCGCCTGTACCTGCTGCTCCAGCGCCGCTGCCTCATCCGCACCCCACGGCTCGCCATCGAAGGCGTCGAGCCGCGAGGCGATCGCCACCTTGCCCGAGAGCATACGGGCCACCTTGCCACGCACCCAGCGAGGTGAGCGATTGACCCATGGATGCTGGAACAGATGACCGTGCTTGGGGGGCGGGATGCCGCTCCTCAAGTGCATGAAGAACGCCTTCTCCGCCCCCAGCACCTGGATGGTTCCAGATGGCAGGCGAGCCAGGCGCTGGCGCCCGTGCGCGGAGGTGCACAGGCGGGCGGCGAGCAACGGTCCGATCAACGCGGAAGTGGAAGGAAGGTGAGAAGTCGACAATTCGCGGACCGCCTGTTCCACCGCTTCGAGTCGGACACTGGCATCAACGACACCCTGTGCCCATCCTTTGAGCGCCTTCCATTCGTCAGCAGGGACATCCACGTCGGCAGCCTCTGTGCCAAGGCTGGTGGCGGCGGCTTCGAGTGAATCCGCATCCGCCACCGCTTGCGGGATGGCATCGCGCGCCGCATCCAGGTCGAGCGCTGGCAGGAACAGACCGGCCCACTCGACCACCCTCGCCTCATGCGTACCCCATGCGGCGCGCAGTTCTTCGGCAGCGCGCACCAGATGCTCCAACCTCCGGTCAGCATCGCCGGCCGCCGCCGCCACACCCGATTGCGCCAACTGCACGGCGGCACGTCCCATCAGTTCCGACTCTTCGAGCGCGAGTTCCGGCCAGTCACCTTCCGCCAGATCGTGCACAGCGCACGGCTCCGCCTCCGGAAACCGCTGCGCCAGCACCCGCGCCTCGTCGGTCATCCTGCCTGACGAGATGCGCTCGAGTCGGTCAGCGACCGCTCCCACACCTCTCCTGCCACCCCATACCGATTCGTCGACGATCTCTCCGGCGTCGTCGAACACCCGGGCGAGCCGCCAGTCCCAGCAGAGGCGCATGGGCATCCCAGACGGCCCCCCATTGAAAAGGTGGAAGGGGGGCTCGTGGGGCGCGGAAACGGGCTTATGGACGCACGTCGTAGCATTGATCCATCGCTTTGTCAGAATTCGAGGGAGCGCTTAGTTGATAAGGGCAAATCTTACGGCTGGCCGTATGTTCTGTCCAGAGTGTGGAACACTCGCATTCCCAGATGAGAACGGAATCATCCTCTGTCCCAACGGTCGTTGTGACTACATGGGCGAGACGAAAACGGAGGTCATGCTCGAAAGCGGCGAGACCATCGACCTCAGCGAAGCCAAGACGAAGGCCGAGGCGAGCAGCCTGAAGCACCTCAGCGAGACCGTCGATGACTCCGACCAGTACCATGGTGTGCTCACCAACGGGTCCTTCCTCTGCCCGAAGTGTGAATGCGACAGTGTCTACGCCGAACTCAAGCAGACCCGGGCTTCCGACGAACCTGAGACCCGGTTCCTCACCTGCGCAGAATGCAAGCATGGATGGCGCGAGTACTGATTCACGTTCGCCGGCCACGCTCCTCCCTTGTCACGACTCGACGACTCGGCTGATGGAGATGGATGTGGCAGGGGCGATTACGCGACACTAACCCTTTAGTGCCCCCTACGGGGAGCGGTGGACGTTGCGGGGAAGGGAACCACGATGATGAACATAACAGCCCGACAGGACACCTTCAGGATGATGCTCGACATCCTATCTGTCCTTGTTGAAGAAGCACGCTTCAACTTCAAGGACAACCACCTCGAAATCAGGGTCGTCGACCCGAGCCACGTGGCGATGATCCGCATGGAGGTGGACTCCGCCGCCTTCGAGGCGTGGGACGTCGATGAGACCTCGCTGGGACTCGAACTGGCGCCAATCGGAAAGCTGATCGGGCTGGCTGTAGCCGGTGACCTGCTCGAGATCAACTATGACGAGGGAGTCGGTCTGGTGTCCATCCAGGTTGGAGAGATAAACCGCACCATTCGACCGCTGGACCGCCAAGCGATGGTCGAGCCGAAGGTGCCGGAGATTCCCTTGGATTCATGCGCCATCCTTTCAGGAACGAAGTTCGCAAGAGCTCTGAGGGCGGCGGATCAGGTCGGCGACCTCGTCACCTTCTCGCTCGACAAGAACCAGTTCGTGGTGCACGTCTCTGGCGACGGCGGCGCTGTGACCGTGCCCTACGAGGCAGGTGAGCTGCTCGGGCTCGAGTGCGCCAAGCCAGTGAAGAGCCAGTACAGCCTGCAGTACCTCCTACCGCTGGCGACGCGCATCTCCTCCACGGTCGAAGAGGTGAAGATCTGCTTCGGGGAGAACTACCCGTTGCAGATCGAGTTCGAGTTCGCCGAAGGTTCAGGGCGAGTCATCTACTTCCTCGCACCTCGCGTCGAAGGCGACACCTGAGGCGCGGTTGGCGTTCCACGTCAGCCTCAGTCACGCCATTCCTGCCACTCGCTCATCTGGTCTGAGCGGTACCACCAACCACCAGAGCCGTACGGATACTCGAGGTACTCGTAACCGTCGTCCTGTGTGTTGCCCCCCATCGAGGCGGGCGGACCGGCATCCACCGACCGCGCTGGTCCTTCAGGCTCGAACAGGTGCTCCTGACTGTGATGATCCGGTCTCCGCTTGCCGCGAATGATGAACACGAGCACGACACCGATCAACAGTATGAGGAGGAGGGAGGAGCCGGCGATGATCTGGGTCGCGCTCACTCCCGCAAGTGCGCTAGGGGGAGGGGGAGGGCACCCTTTGCCATCGACCTCGGTTCCGGCAACTGTGCTCGGACAATCGTCATCAACATCCAAGATTCCGTCAGCATCCGTATCGTCCGGGCATCCGTTTCCATCAGCGTCGTATTCACCGGGGTTGATCTCGACACACTGGTCCAGCGCATCGTTGAGGCCGTCACCATCTGTGTCCCGTTGCGCCGCGCTGCAGCCTTTCCCATCGGCCTCGTCCACCGGCCGGGTGTCCGGGCAATCGTCATCCGCATCC
>CATMIM010000067.1 GCA_950068635.1 uncultured Candidatus Poseidoniales archaeon | reverse complement strand
GGCTTGCCGTCATGCTGCGTGGCGAACAGGTTGTCAGGCTCGAGGAAGTCGTCGATGAGCAGGTTGGTCGTGTAGTCGCCGTAGCAGTGCAGCATGACCGCTGCGGGTGTGCTGTCTAGGTGAGGCGAGAGCGCATCCCAGAAGGCGGAGACCGGAATGCCGTTCCAGCGGTTGTCGAAGCGGGACCAGGTGGTGACACAGTGGAAGTCACGCGTCGTCTCATGCGCGCCCAGAGAGTTGAATCCCTCCCAGTCGAACTCGACCGGTTCCGCCAGCCCGACACCCCAGACGCGCAGGCCCCAGTCATCGGTCGAGATGTCCGGTGTGGCGCCGTAGGTCAGCACGGGGAACCGTTTGGTGAGGAACTGCCCGGCCGGAAGCCGCGCCGCATCCTCCCCTTCTGCCACGTCACTCACTGAGCGAAGCCACCCGAACACCCCATTTAAGAGGCCATCACCCACGCGGATTGAAGCGCGGAACTGTGGAGGGATGCCGATGGCCGCTGACCTACTCGTAGTCTACAAGAAGAACTTCGAGCCGGTACACGACCGTTCCGTCGCATCTCTGGAAGATGCACTGGCGCAGTTGGCGGATGAGCGAGGAGTTTCCTACGACCTGACACCGCGCGAGGCGGTGAAGCGGGCGGATTTCGTGGGGCGAGACCTCGTCATCATCGTAGGCGGTGACGGCACGCTCACCTCGATTGCCCACAACATCGATGAGGACACCCCGGTCATGGGAGTCAACAGCCACCCTATGAGCGATGATCCGGATGGCTCGTTCGGCTTCTTCATGGATTGCGACCCGACCACCTTCGCAGAGGATGTGAGAGCTGCACTGGATGGTGAGGCGAACGCGAATGTTCTGCCGCGGCTGCAAGCGGAGATCGTGACCACTTCAGGCAACCGCATCAAGTGCGACCCGGCACTGAACGACCTGCTGGTGGCGAACACCAACCAGTACTCTCCGAGCCGTTACCGGCTCAAGAGAGATCCCGATGGCGTCAACGAGGCCGTCGACCTGATGCAGCGCTCCAGCGGACTGCTGTTCTCGACGTTCGTCGGCCAAGGCGCCTGGTTCCGCCACGTGTGCGTCATCGAGGAGTTGAAGTTCGACCCTGAGCAGATTCTCGACCACTACCTGTTCTGCGCACGTGACCTGCCGCGCGATGAGCGGCGAGGCGACGGCTCCTACTTCGCCTGGACCGACAAGCCGACCGTGCTAAACAGCGACATGCACCGCGGTTACGCCGTACCCGATGGCTGGGATGAATGGCACTTCACCCGCGGCTCGACAGTCACTGTAAGCCTGGATGGCCCCAAATTGAATCTGCTCACCTTCCGCACACCGATCGTCGAAAAACTGGCACACTGGCTCGACTCCTGAGGGTTCTTTTCCTCCACCCCCGTCCGGCTGGCTGATGGATGCGAAGTGGATGCTGCTGCCGCTGGCGGCGCAGGTGCTGCTGACGGCTTATTCAGCGGTGGTGATGCGCAACCGGAGATTGCATGCTGTCAGGGTCGAAGGACTCGACCCGCTCTACTTCAAGACGAAGCAGCAGGGTGAGCCACCGCGCGGGATGAAACAGGCAGACGACCTGTTCGAGAATCTGTTCGAGACCCCCGTCATCCTGTTCGCCGGTGGATTAGCGGCGATGGCGCTCAACCTGGTGGATGAGGTGCTGCTCGGGCTGGCATCGCTGTACATCGTCTGCCGCGTCCTGCACGCCCGGGAAATGCTCGGGAAGAACAGCATCCGCAAGCGGTTCAAGCCGTGGGTCGTCAGCCTGTTCACGCTCGCCGCCATGTGGCTCTGGCTGACGGCCCAAGCGTTCCTCTGACCTCAATCGTCGTCGCCGCCCTCGTCGAGTTTATGCTCCAGCTTCTGGATCTCAGCGATGATCGCCATCCGTGATTCACGCGCATCTTCCTCGGCATCCTCGGAATCCTCGACATCCTCGGGCAACTCCTCTTCGAGCACTTCGGTCAGTTCTTCGATGCGCGCCCGAATCTCCTTGCGCTCCTTGATGCGAGCCGTGGACTCAGCCTCGTCCTTCTTGCGTGCCTCAGCCTTCTTGCGCTCTTTGTCGGCCAACCGCTTCTCGTCCTCGGCGGCGCTCTTGGCAGCCTTCTCTTCGACCACCGATGCTGGGTCATACTTCAGTTGCATGTGCGGGTAAGGGATATCGATGTGCTCATCGATGCAGCGCTCGAGTATGCGGGTGAGAATCCAATCACGGGCGACCCATTCATCGGAGTAGTCCCGGACCCAGCAGTTGACCCTGAATAGCAGGGCCGAATCGAGCATGTCTCGGAACAGCGCCGTGGGTTTCGGGTCGTCGACGATGTAGTCACATTCACGGACAACGTCGAGTATCATCTGCTTGACGTGCGCCGGCTCCTCGTCATATCCCACTCCGATGTTCAGGCGCAGGTTGACCCGCTTGGGGGCATCTTCGGGACCACCCTTGGCGAAGTTGATGACCTCCTTGCCGCTGATGCTCTTGTTGGGAATCACGACCTGATGATCCTGACCGGTCTTGATCTTCGTGGACATGATGCCGATGTCGACCACCTTTCCGGTGACCCCCATCACAGTGACCTTGTCACCGACCTCGAACGGCTTGTCCATCACCATCATCATCCCTGAAACCAAGTTGGATGCGGTCTCCTTCAATGCCATCCCGACGACCAGTGAGATGACCGTAGCCGAAGCGAGAATGCCGGTGATGTCGATGTTCAGCTGGCCGAAGATGACAATCGCGGCCCCCAACCAGATGACGATCTTGAGCCCGGACAGGAGTAGCGATTCAACCCCGGCCAGATCCACTCCGCCACGCTTGTTCAGACTCTCGAGACCGAGGGGAACGAAGATATCGACAGTCTGGGAGAAGAAGCGAGCGATCATGTAGACCAGGATGAGGACGATCAGCGTGGCCAGAATCATGCTCTTGGACGAGTCCCCCTCGAAGACCCAGACCAAGGTGAGCCACAAGCCGCCTAGAACCACACCCGCATTGAGCAGGGGCGTTGCGAGATCAAACAGGGTGTCGTCGTACTTGTTGTCACTCTTCGAGATGATTTTCAGCACCGGTCCCTTGGCGACCAGTTGGACGAACGTACCCGCGATCACCGACGCTGCCAGGCCGATGATCAGCTGGATCCACCAGTCCAATCCGTCGACTGTGGTCCAGTATTCATCGAACGTCGTCATCAGGGTCATGGTGACTCCGAAATGCACTCAACGGAAAAAGGGTCGGCAGGATGTCACAGACTCAATCAATAGGTTCAGCAGCCCCATCAGCCTCATTCCCGCTCGCTTGCTCAGACCGGGAGGAGCCCGTTCTTCCACCATAGTTCACGAGTAGTGCAACTACAGGAATCAACAGCCATGCGACCATTCCATTTCCAGCACTGATGACCACTTCGCCTACGAATCGAATGAATGCATCGTGGCCCGGCTCTCCTTCTTCGGGAGGAGTGGTGGCGACCGCTTCACGATGTTCTTCAGCTACCAGCCCAAGATCGTATCCACTGGAATCGAACGACCATTCAACTCCAATGATCTTCAACGACAAATCCGATTCCAATTCCGAGTGTGCAAATTGCCCTTCTCCTGCCTCGTCTCCGGTTTCAAGACCCCCGCTAGGTTCGGGTTCTTCGACGGATGCGTAGCCACCCAAGAGGCTCATCGGAACGATGACCAGCAATGCGAACGCGGTGAAGGCCCAGAATCCCATCCCCATCCATAGGAAGCGCGGTCTGTAGAGAATCGCTGCAAATGTGATGACCGTCAAGGCTACGCCGGCTCTCACCACACCACGGGCTTCATCAAGAGAAAAACCGCCATCGGCATCGTCTCTCTCGGAGACAATATCCCTCTCACTCATGTAAACGATGAAAGGGGTGGCATTCGTGATCTCGACCTGGAGATGCTCGCTTTCCGAGCCCATCGTGTAGTTAGACCACAATGTCGGCTCCCTTTCGATGCCCTCGACATAGGTTCCTTTCGCCTGAATCTGGAACCATGCACTCGATAGGCAGAGCAGGGAGAAGACTACCACCGCAACCAATTGGGCGACGGCGACGGTCTTGGGCCGCGGTATGTGAGCCACGCCAGTTCACAGCCGAATCACTGCCAGACGATCCACGTGCCTGTGTTCTGGTCTCTGTACCACCACTTGCCGGTACCCGCTGGCCATTCCAAGACCTCGTTATCCTGCTGCATTGTGCCTTGAATTTCGGCTGGAGGTGTTTGTTGAGGTGGAAGAGAGGAGGGCATGGTTGATTGCCCACCAACAGGAAGGGCGACAGTCTCTTCCGGAAGAGAATCAAACTGCTGATTGACCATCGGCTCTGCTGGTGCGACATAACCACCTCCGCTGATACCGTATGAGTCAGTTGGTTGCCTTCTACGAGACATCACCAACACGAGAGTCACTATCACTCCGATGATCAACACTAGAATTCCACCGGCGACTGCAATCAAAATCACTGCACTACTGTACGATTCAGATGAACCGTCACCTGATTCACTCCCCTCGACCATCTCATCAGGTGCGTGCTCACCTAACGCCGCTATGACCGCGGACACATCGTGCAACGATACCGGTGCTAATTCCTCGATGGTGGTTGCTGCTTCAGCAGCATCCTCAGCCTCATCTGCTGCCGCACCAACCAAATACACAAGATGGATTTCGGCCGGTGGATTGTTGTTGTATGAATCAGTCTCTGGACCAAGAACCGAGTACTCGTTCCCGCCCTCTGTGATACCGATGAGTTGCATCCCAACATATCGAGAGTGTTCGCTGCTCCAAAGAGCTGCATAATCGCCGTCGACGTAAACTGCTTCAACCTCAAAATCCTCGTACTGCTCCAATTTGTATTCTACACGGTCAGCAAATGTCTCCATGTTCTTGAGATAGTTCGACTCATCGAATGCATCGAAGATCGACATGAACTTGCTCTCCAACGCACTCACTGCTTCAGACTCGTCGACACCTTCGTCAGAACCGTCAGCACAATCGACATCGCCATCGTTGACATAGTCTGAAGGGATCTCCTGACCATTGTCACAAACGAAGGTGCCGAATTCGATGGTCTCACCAGCATCATTCGCCCATTCAGAAAAGGCTGATTCCATGGCAGCTGGAATAGTGGTCTGGTCTCCACTTCCCATTGCCGCTTGAGCGAATGAATACCCTACCATCAACGACATTCCTGGAGGATATGGGTCCATCATCACCTCCGTTACCTCTGTGGTTGTACCACCGTCGTCAATGGTCACTGTCTGTTGGTTTCCGAAATCATATGGAATTTCAAATTCCAGACCATCATCAGAATCGGAGTCAAAGGTGCCAGAGTCAGGGATGCTGTCGGAAATCTGGAGATCTAAAGCATCCGCCTCAAGTCCAAACTCATCCAACGGGAGTCCCGTGAACGATACAGAATAGGAAGATTGGGTGGAGTAAGAACCTGTGATACTACCACATTGAGCCAAACTGCATTCCCAATCGAAATCATTTCCATTGTCCATCATGTTGATGATGTTGCTAGGGTGTGCCAAGCGCCATTCGCTGGTAATCGAGTTAGCACGCCATGCCAAATCATAGGACAGGTCTAGATCCATGTCAAAGGTTTCTCCATTGCCAGCAACATCAACGAACAAGCCCATTCCGGCACCAACTCCGAAGTTTCCAGATGCAGTAAGGTCTGAACCGACCAACAACAGATCAGTGGTGACATACTCGGTATACAATATGTCCATCACCGCGATGGTCTCGTAATCTGCTGACAGTACGACCTCTATCGAAGGGTTGCTCATCACCATCGAGTCATTCCAATCCATCAGGATCGCAGCATCGTACAACATCCCATGGCGCAAGGTGATTTCTGTCACCCGCGTGGTCACGCTGTGGCTGGTGCCACTGTCGTCTGATAATTGGAGAACTGAAGAATCATCCCACTGCTCGACATAAATGGAAGATATCCCACTGTAGGCATTGACGATCTCCAAGTTGAAGCCCGCATAGGTCGCCGATTCCTCAATGTCTGTTATGACATCATCGTATGGTAATCCCGTCAACTCTTGAATGTCATCATTCAAGTTGACCCACTCGTACTCGATTCCCCAGGAAATCGAGTCATCTCCCTCTGCCGAAGCAGAAGGAATAGCGCTCAACAATCCCGCTAACATCAGAAAAGTCACAATCAGTGTCGTAGTGTGGTTCTCTCTTGCCATGCTACACCTACATGGTTGACGGCAATAAAACCCACCTCGGATGAGATGAGAGAGAAAATGTGGGAACGGGGCAGCCGAAGCTGCCCCGCCCCCGGTTTTTTCAGAGGTTCTTAGGAGGTGATCCATCTGCAGGTTCCCCTACAG
>CATMIM010000066.1 GCA_950068635.1 uncultured Candidatus Poseidoniales archaeon | reverse complement strand
TGCTCGCCACTTTCGGGGGCGGAGTGATGCGTTTCGATCTCTCCAACGGTCAGTGGAAGTCTGCATGGGACACTCAAAATCACCTTCCTAGCGACTACGTCAATCAGTTGCTCGAGGTCAACGGAGTGCTGATGATCGCCATGGATGGAGCTGGCATCTCTCGACAGTCAATATCCACCGGCTCATGGCTCGCCACCTGGACTGATGCCAACTGGCTTGCCTCAAACGAAGTGCGCGGCATGGCCACCGGTGGTGGCTGGCTGAACATCCTGGTCGGCGACACGCTGCACCACTACAACACCACGATGGGGGCGTTCACCAGCAGCAAGACGCTCGCCTCTCTAGGACTGCCTCACGAAGGCCTCGACCTCGTTGCCTGGCCGGCAGGAGGCTCCCGTTCCCCGTCTGTGGATACGGTGTTCGTCAATGACGGCAGCGGGCAGATGGCGCGCATCGTGCCTGGTAATCCACCATTGCACTCAGGTAACGCGCTGTTCGCCAGCGGACCTGCTTCAGATCAGATGAACGAGGTCATCGAGGTGAACGGGATCGTCTGGATAGCCAGCAATGGGCTCGTCGACCGCTTCGATCGGAGCATCAATCGCTGGCTCGACCCGATTATCAACAACGTGCAGAACGTCGCCTTGGCGACTGACGGAGCCAGCGTATGGGTGGGCACCGCCGATGCGGGAATCGAGGAGTATGATGCCAGCAACGGCACACTCACGACTCAGTGGAACACCCACAGCGGCCTGAACAATGACTTCATCACCGATCTCGCTTGGGATGCGAGCAGCAACCTGCTCGTCGCCACTCACCCTAATTCAGGTGCCAGCATCATCGATGTCTCCAACGGCAACGTCACCAGCGTCTGGGATTCCTCGCGCTCAGATGCCTTCTCGAACAACCTCAGGCAAGTAGCCACGCTCGCTGGCATCGCCTACTTCGCCTCGGCCAACATGGGGGTGCTGCGCCTCGATCTGGGTAACGACACCCTGCTCTCGTCCTGGCGCTCAACTGGTATGGACAACGTCCCATACATGCCCGTGGAGACCGACGGCGCCACCATCTGGCTGGGCATGTTCGGTTACGGCGTGCTCGTCTACGACCGGCTCACCGGCGAACTGACAGATACCTACCAGTTCACGCGCGGAGGCGCCACCATCTCCTCCAACGATGTCTACTCTCTGCACATCGACACCCAAGGAGACCTGTGGGTTGGCACCAGCGAGGGGGCCGATCGTTACGACGGTAGTACATGGTCGCACATCCGACCAACCGGGCAGGGGTGGCAGCCGACGGATTTCTACGACTTCGATTCCGATTCCGCTTACCTTTACGCAGGCACCAATGCCGGGGCCTGCCAGTACTCGCTGGCGACGCTCAACCGCGAGGACTGCTGGAACTACTACTCCAATCCAGGACTACCCTCCTCATGGGTGTACGGAGTGACGCTCATCCTGCCGGGCATCCTGATGGCCGGTACCAACTACGGCGCTGGGATCATCGACGTGGTCAACGACACCGTGCTCGAAACATGGGAGGCGGGCGAGCAGACCTGGAATGCCAAGACC
This sequence comes from uncultured Candidatus Poseidoniales archaeon, assembly GCA_950068635.1. Lineage (GTDB taxonomy): Archaea > Thermoplasmatota > Poseidoniia > Poseidoniales > Thalassarchaeaceae > JAKUTA01. The sequence goes on along the minus strand of CATMIM010000066.1, from coordinate 4,818 downwards.
TACCTCTACGACGATGTCGCATACGTGGGTCTGGATGGAGTGGGCATCGCCCGCTACGACATGACGACGGAAGAGTGGCTCACCACCTGGGATTCCGACCACAGCAACGGTCTGCTGTCTTCAGATGGCATCACGGCGCTCATCCCGGCACTCGTCCCGCACCAGATATGGGTGGGCGGCGATTTCGGACTCAACCTGATCGACCTTGACAACGAGAGTCTGGAGGTGGAATGGGACAAGGGATCGAATGGAGGAACCGCCTCTGTACCGACCCGTGACCCGGCGGAACTGGTGATCATCGGTGACACGATGTACTACCTCCAAGAACGGACCAACACGCAGTCGAACGACAACATCTACCGCTACGATATCGTCAACCTCACCGGCCGCTCGACGATCGACGCCGATGACGCGCTCGGCTCGAGTGCGCTCGTCTACGGTGCCGGGATCGGCCCTGATGGCCACCTCTGGGTCGGCACGATGCCCTCGCAGTGGTGGATCGGAGGTGACGGCATCATCGCACGCTGGGACCACTGGAACTCCACCTGGGCGTCCAACATCGAGCCTACCGGTCCGGTGTCTCGCGTGACCGCCCGCTACGCGGGCGAGTGCGCTCCGCTGAACACCTCGGCATGCGACCTCTATGTTCACTACGGCGAGAACGTGCACCGGCGCATCGCCTGGAACGGCACCTTGCTCAACGAGTGGGACGAGAACACGCTGGAGGGGCCGATACGAAACGTCGTCACCTACGACGGTCTGGTGATGTTCGCCACCGTTGATGGAATCGCTCGCTACAACGCTGTCAATGACACCTGGCTTTCATCGTGGACGCCGGGCAGCGGTCTGCCGTCCAACTCTGAGGATACGATCTATGCGATGACCGTGGTCGGAGATGATCTCTGGTATGCGTCGATGGCGAATGGCGGCTTCAACCGCAACAGCCGCATCTTCCAGCTCAATGGAACCACCGGCCAGTGGACCAGTTGGCAGGCTGGTGGCACCAACAACAACATTCCCCAGGGATTCGGCTTCTCCTTCGAGGTATGTCGTGGAATCCTGCACATAGGCATGGCGCGCTACACAGGCTTCGGCACACAGGGAGGGGTGGCGCGCTACGACCTTTCCACCAACCAATGGCAAACCGCGTTCATCCAAGGGGGTGGCGGCCAAGGGAACCAGGGGCTCGCCGACGATGACATCCACGGGCTCGCCTGCGACGAGATCGCCGGAGTCCTCTACATCGGCTTCGATGAGGATGATGTTGGCATATCGCGGTACACATACGCGCGCAACCAGTACCTCCCCACGCTTTCCGAGACTGCCAACGGCATCTCGCCCGACCCGGTCTTCCCCGACGGCATGGGCTGGGCCGGCGGCGCGCTGATGATATCACACGTCACCGGTGACGGTGGTGCCGGCGGGATCAGCCGCATCCCCACGAACGGTGCCTCCGTCGGCGGCGGTGCCGTCATAGACTGGGGATTCGAGGCAGCCACCCTTGAGGTCCGGCCGGCCACCAACCCCGGTTTCGTAGAATGGGTCATCGGCCGACCTGGAGCGGCCACTGGATTCAATCGGGTCGACCTGTTCAACGCCAGCGGACTGCTGCCTGGGGAGATGGATGTGCTCGCCGGGCTGCCGTCCGGGCGCGTGCTCGAGGTGATTCACTCGGGCAACGATGTCTACGTTGCCATGGCTAATGGTGACGGCACGTGGTACGGATCATCCGTGCTGCATGGGGTACTGCTTCCCAGCGGCAGCATCGAGTGGCAGCAGGCGTGGAGCCTCGCCGGCGACTATCTGGTCGAGATGCTGCTCGACGGCAGCGACATCTGGGTATCCACAGCCGGCGGCGGCTTGTGGCGCATCGATCTCACCACCGGCACCTGGCAAACCACTCCGGCCGCGCTGCATGGCCAGATGGATGGCTTGTGGATGGACGGGTCTGATATCGTGGTAGGCCTGATGGGCACCAGCTGGACCGCCGCGGGTGTGCAGGTGTTCAACAAGACGACCAATTCATGGGACCACGGAAAGTTGCTCGCGGGGTTGCCGAGCAACATCGTGCGCGACTTCCTGCTCTACGACAACCGAATCTGGGTGGCCACCTGGGGAGGACTCGGTGTGTGGAACATCAGTTCACAGGCGTGGGATGACCCGATCACCACCATGGATGGTCTCCCGTCAGGCACGATCGAGCATCTCTGGAACCAAGGGGGCGAATTGTGGCTGGGGACTCCCGCGGGATTGGTACGTTTCGACGTGGCGAACCTGAACGTCGTCGGCACGATCGACCGTAATTCTGGATTGGTCGGCAATCGGGTGTCAGGAATCGCGTTGGCGCCGCCGGTCACCATCTCTTCGGGCAACACCTCGGTGACGCTGCCCGCCGCGCTCTACCTTTCGCACAATGGCGAGGGTTCGACCCGTCCGGGTGCGAGCGCCCTTGAGGTCTCAACGCTGCAGGTGATTCAGCAACTGCAGGTCGACATGCTGCCCAGCAACGATGTCAGGGCCATCGCCGCCGACTGGTGGGGTGTGCACATCGCCACCAGCGAAGAGCCGCTGGTGCACTGGCAAGCCGCCACCTCGACGATGGAGGCTGGCAGCTCCTCGTGGATGCTGCTCGCCTGGCCGGTTCGAAAACTCGTGAGCGATGGCCGCACTCTCGTGGTGGTGACCCCAGCTGGAATCGATCGCGTCGATGTGCAGGGAGCCCAGCACGCTGTGGTCGGCTCCGAGGTGCTCACCGGAACCACGTCCGCATGGGTCGGCTCGACCGGCATGTGGGCCACCGCCGGTGACGGGCTGCATGGCTGGACGCCATGGCCAGCGTTCATCGAGCTCGACCGGGAGTCGATGCGTCGCGCCGATCCTCTCACCGTCACATTCTCCGGTTTCAGTGCCGATATCACCGACTCGACTCGTCCGGGCCAGTGGACGCAGCTCATTTCTGCGTCTGACAACGTCACAACCTCGCTACAGGCTGGCGGCATCTCCCCGGGATCCATCCCGCTGCATCAACTGTCTTTGACCATGTCCAGCCCGGTCACCGGAGCAGCGGTCTGGGTCTCATCGCACAACCTCAACTACAGCGGCACCTGGAACCTGACGGAACTCAGTCCCACTCTTGCCGCCGACTTCGACCTCGCCGCCCGCCGCGGCGCGCTCACGCCCGCCGGGAGAGATCTGCACATCCAACTCCAGAGCACGCTCAATGGCTCGATCGAGATCCGCTTCACTTACGATTGGACCCGCTCCGAGAGTCCGGTCGCGCTGCTCGACCTGTTCGACCGTCCTGATGACGGCGGCGGCGTGCTGACCGCTGAGTGGACGCCGAGCAGCGACCATGGATGGGCCGCCTACCGCATCTACCTCAAGGTGGGCAACTGGACGACGCCGCCAACGGCCTTCGAACTGACATCAGCGACGTACGATGCGCGCATTCCGGTGTGGACCGTGACGATGGCGGACATCGCCACCGCTGAAGGTCAGCCGATCATGGATGGCGATGACATCCACGGTATCGTCGTGCAGGAGTATGCTGACGGGTCTCTGGGTGAACCGTCTGACATCATCGGACCGGCGCAGTCTTCCGACGAGGTGCCAGCACCACCTGCTTGGGCGAATGCTGGCCCAGCTGACGGAGGTGAGGATGGTGACCTCTACGTCGAGTGGGAGGAGTGCAGCGCGCTCGACCACGCCGGCACTCGCATCTGGGCTGTGCGCACCGAGATCACCGACGCCATCGGATTGCCGCAACAGGGTCCCGATGTACACGAGGATTCGAACAGCACCGTGCTCAGGCTTGAGAGGGGCAGAGTCTACTGGGTGGCGCTAACCTGCGTGGATGAGGCGGGACAGCACGACCCCGCGAACGCGACCATCGTTGGACCGGTCGTCCCCACAGGAGGGGTCGATGACGGCATCCCTCCGGCACCGGTGGAGGACATCAAGGCGTACGATACCCCCGACGACGAGGGCGGCATGATCACCGTTGAATGGACACCGAACACGGAGTCTGACTGCGCTTGGCATGCGGTCATGGCTCGTCCGGTCAGCGCCGAAGAGGATGACACCCAGCCACCCGCCGACGCACTCGACTTCCTCAACTCGACCATCGTGGCCGACTGTGAGAGCGGCATGGCGAACATCTCTGACTGGGGAGGCCTTGCGCTCGAGGACAACGTGCTCTACTGGATCACCGTCGTGGCCTATGACGTATGGGGCAACGGCGACCTGATCGATGTCACCATCGTGCAGGCAAGTCCCGAACGGAACATGTTCGGTTCCGATCCACCTCCGCGGCTGCAGAACCTGAGCGCCTGGGACCACCCCGATGACGATGGCAGGGCAGTTGATGTCGAATGGGATGCGAGTGAGGTGATGGACTTCGGCTACTACGTGGTATGGGCTTCTGACCATCCGGTGGACGACCTCACGGTGCTCTATCCGAACTGCCGTGCCGACTTGGCCGCCTGCGGCGCGACGGTGCTCGACCGGCAGTACTCCATTGACGGCAGTTCGATGCGCGTGGCAGTGACCATCACGACCGCCATCTACGGTGGTGATTCGGTCGTCAACGGCACACCCGGAATCATCAGCCCCGACATTCCGCTCTACGTGACGGTGACCGCCCACGACCTGCTCGACGCTGCCTTCCTCACCCGCTTGCCTGCGGTGGTGGTCACACCGATCGACAACCGCGATGACATCGTTCCGCCCGACCGACTCGAGGCACCCGTGGTGACTGATTTCCCCGATGACAACGGCACGGCCGTCTACGTCAAGTTCACCCCGAGCGGCGCAAGCGAC
>CATMIM010000065.1 GCA_950068635.1 uncultured Candidatus Poseidoniales archaeon | reverse complement strand
AACGGCTGTTGGAGATATTCTTCTAGATGGATGAGTGGAGAAAATCACTCGTCGAAGCCGACCTTGTCCTCGTTGCCACATTCTTCTTGGGCGCAGATGACCTTGTAGCGGTCCCGCTTCGGCCGGGGGATCTTATTCATCGCCCCGCACATGGAACACTGATGCATCACGATATCAGGAAGAGTTTCCGTGCTGGCTTCCGCCGCCGCTTGGCTCGTACCGGTAGTTGTCCATCCAAGAGCGTCTTGGTACTCGTCCTTCTTCTTCTTGATACCGCGGCTGCGCAATGTAAGCTTCATCTTCCGCTTGCGCCGCTTGCGCTTACCACCTGTCGCGAGTCGCTTGCTAGTGCCCTTTGCAGGTGCTGCTTTTCTTCGACGCTTCCTCGCCATCAGAACCAAGTCAGCGGAGATGCGGTGCCCTATTAGACCGTTGGCACACTCTCTTCATCACTGTGGGAAGGTGAGTCAGATGGTGTATGATTCATGATTGTGCGGCATGTGAACTTGCACACCTTCCTTCTCCAGCAAGTCTGCGAGGGTGGGCCGAACGTCCGGATCACTGTGGAACAGGATGACATCCTTGGCCTGGGTGGCTAGAGCGAACTCTAGCAGTTGCTTCTGGCCAGCATGGTTCGACAAGGCGAAACGGTCCACTTCCAAGGGGATGTCAGTGAGTTTACCGAATATCTGCAGACGACCGGTCTCTGTGAGCAAGCGACCACCGCTGCCCTCTGCCTGGTATCCCGTCAGAAGAATGGCGTTGCGAGGGTCATTACGCAGCCGATTGAGATACCAGATCGATGGACCGCCGTCGAGCATTCCACTGGTGGTGACGATCACGTCAGCGGACAATGCCTTCTTGCGGTCTGACTTGCTGCTCACTCTCTTGGACCAATGGAACACCTCCTTCAATCTCTTGGGATTGTTGACGAACTCCGGATTCTCGAGGAATGTCTTGGTCACACGCTGGCCCATGCCATCGAAATGCACGTTGAGTTTCAGCTTGGACTTCCACAGCAGCGTCAACACATCCTGAGAGCGCCCATTGGCGAAAACCGGAACCAGAGCGGTCCCACCTCGTTCCACCACCTCGACGACGCGGTCGATGAAGCGCTGCTCTTCTGCGGCACGTTCTGGATGATCCGAGCCACCGTATGTGGCTTCCATGAACAGAACATCCGCCTGTACGGGTTGAGCTCCATGGGTTGTGGGGGAATCGCGAGTGTCGAAGTCCCCCGTCCAGAGGATCTTTCGGTCGGGTGTCTCGATCTCGTACATCACCGCACCCACGACATGCCCGGCTATGTGCGAGCGCCAGCGCCAACCACCGATGTCATTCCACACACCTGTGGGGTGAGACTGCAGGTGACCCAAGGCCTCCTCGAGGTCCCGTTTGTCCCAAGGTAGTGGATCACCCTCGATGCTGCTCACCTTGTACGAATCACGCCAGAGCATCTCGGCAAGGTCAGCGACCACAGGAGTGACATGCAAGTTGGTTCGGTGAGCCGCGACCAACCATGGAGCCATGCCGAAGTGATCCAGATGAGCATGGGTGAACAGAGCATCAGCGACCACCGGGGCTTCGTCTGGGTAGCGCGGGGGGTTCGATGGAAGAAAACCATAATCGATCAGCAAGAGGGTGCCGGCTGAGTCCTCGAGCACACAACCCACGTTGCCGACCTCATCTCCACCACCTAGGAAATGAAAGCGCAGTCCTCCATCCTTCACGGGTGAAGAAGGATAGCTGGTCATCTGACCAGGTGTGTAGAGAACCATCGTTATCGAATTCAAGCCGCGGCTCACTGTGAATGAACGTTTGGAATGGTTGAAACCCACCCCCTTATTTCCAGTGGAGAATTAAAAAGACGAATCTCGACGATCATGGTAACGCTGAAACTCACCTAATCACTATACTCCAAACGCGCTTGGACTTGAACAACTGCTGCTAACGCCATGCTCAACATACATACTCTCTCTGCTGCTCTACCTTAATGATCATCTTCAGTGGAAATGAAGGGGTAGGTGAAGGTTGAAGCGAGCCTTCCCCTCCCTTCTCAATTATGGCAAGACGTGAAGGCGACCTGTTCATCGTCGATGACGATCGCTGCTATGGCTGTGCTGCCTGCATCGCTCTTTGCCCCGTTGATGCCTTGACTCTAGAAGAACTCCTGGCAATTGTTGACGAGCCAACCTGCACCCACTGCGAACTCTGCATCCCCGCCTGCCCCGTGCACGCGCTCGCGATTGTACCCCAGGAACAAGCAGATTCTGCGACATCCAGTTCAGATTGAGGTGAACATCGATGCATATCGCCATCGCTGGTTCAGGGTCTGCAGGCCTTTGCTGCGCGCACACGTTGCTTGACTCTGGTGTTTCAGCAGATCAAGTCACCCTGATCGATGCTCGAGCTGAAATCGGATCACCAGCGCACAAGCCAGGGTTGCTCAACCACAGTGATGTATGGCAACCTCGACTCTCTTCATGGGGACTCACTGACCAGGCATACCTCCACCCGACATCTTCCAACTCCATCGGCCTCAGACGAGAATGGCTCGAGAAGAGCCTCGCCATCGGCGCTGCGGAGAGAGGCGCGCACCTGTTCGTGAAGACCCGAATCTTCTCAACTGAATCTCTTGATTCCAGATGCAGGTTGATCTGCAGTGATGTCGGTGGTCTCGAAGGAGGTGTGTGGGAGGGTGATCTGGTGGTCAATGCGCTTGGGCGACCCCCCGCAGCACTGGCAAAAGACACGGACCATACTGTGCTTACATCCCTACCAGAATATAATTTGATTTCAATTGAAGAATCAAATATTCCTATTGAATGTTCATGGAGTGGAAACATCACATCTGAACACCTGGAGACAACATCTGAAGCCCGCTCGTTCAAACGTGGTGATGGCACATGGGAGACTTGGCATCAGGGTTCACGCAGAGCACTCGATCGAGAATCATCATTGGAGGAATTCTCAGGAACGTTCTCCAGTTTCGAATCGGCTTGTGTCGATGCCTCTCTCGTCCGTGGTGTGGCACTGGCTCAAGCAGCGCTGGAGCGCATGTGAGTGAAGGGCAATGCCAAAGGGTGACGCCATCTCGCCCACTTCGATGGAGCCTGTCAGCCATCCGTCGTTGCTTGCCTACGTTAAGGACGGCTCAATGGGCGCGCGACACATCATCCTTCTAGATCCAGACGACCAGACTCCCGAGGTAGCCGCAGCAAGAGCGGTTGCAGCGGTGTCAGCAGGCAGTCGTATGGTGTTCGTCGGTGGTTCCACAGGAACCGATGATGACAACGTGCACGCCACGGTGCTCGCGGTCCAGGAAGCGTTGGAACTGTGCGCGTGGAACGCCAGCCAGGACTCGGGCCTGTCCGAGGATGATTGGAAGGTGCCTGTCGTGCTGTTTCCAGCAGGAGCCCATGCGCTTTCACCACTTGCCGATGGAATCACGTTCATGATGCTCATGAACAGCCTCGATCGTCGTTTCATCATCGACGAACAGGTTACTGCAGCGCTGCCATTGAAGGAAGCAGGGGTATCACCCCTGTCGATGGGATATCTCGTGTGCGCGCCGGGGGGTGCGGTGGGTGAAGTGGGCAAGGCCGACTTGTTCCACGCTGATGACACAGACAGGGTGCGGGAGTATGCAGCGTGCGCTGAATGCTTCGGTTTCGATCTCCTCTATCTCGAGGCTGGCAGTGGCGCGGACACACCCATCTCATCGAATCTGATTCAAGCCGCCAGAGAGGCTTGCGACCTCACTCTGCTCGTTGGTGGGGGGATCAGGGATGGCCTGGCAGCCAGACGAGCAGTGCAGGCGGGTGCGGACTGGGTGGTCACGGGTAGTCTGACGGAGGAGTTCGATGACCTCGACGAGTTGCAACGAACACTCTCCGAGTTCATCACCAGCATGCGGAGCACATGAGATGACAGTCCTGCTGAAGTTGTTCATCGGCAAACTCGTCCTGTTGCTGCTGTGGGGTGTAGCAATCGTTGCTGGCGTCTATGTATATCTCAACAACTACCCAGCAGAGGGGTGGAAAGATTGGGTTTGCTTGGCCCCAGTCGTCGGCCTGCTTTTCGTGCTCGTGGTGTTCGATCTAATCCCATCCATAGTCATCAAGACGCTTGATGCCTACCAGAATCGCTTTGGTTTTGCGATGAAGTATGAAGGGGAAGATGACTGATGCTGTTCAGTCCTCTAGTTCATCGATGTCGCGCAGCGCGGGAGGAGCGGTACCTCCTGGGGATTCAGGTTCTCCAGTAGATTCCTCTTCTTCCTCCTCACTTCCCTTGCGTCGTGATTTCATCTGCTCGTGTGCCTTCAGAACGCCCAGAGACTCTTGGAACGCGCTGCTGACGACCTCCCGTGTCCGCTCCGATTTGCGCATGCTCTCCGCCTCGGCCGTCAGTTGCTCGTGCATCTTCTCCAGCGCCGCCAACTCGGCCGTGCGGTCGCTCAATCCTCCCTCGATGTCGCCCAAAGTGAGTTTCAACTCCTGGATCTGCTCGTCCCGCTCGAACACCTCGCGATGCAGTCGGCGTTCTCTGCGTCGGATGGCTTCGTACTCTCGGTTGCGTTCGAGCAATCGTCGCTTCAATTCGTCGACCTGCTCAACCAGATAATCATGTTCTGCGGAGATCGACCGTGGCCCCTCCATCACCCGCTTCAGTTGTGATTCGAGTTCCTTGATGCGCAGGTCGCGGGTCTCGACCATGCCGCGGACCTGTTCGACCATGTCGCGTAACTTTCCTCGTTCATCCTCGAGTGCAGTCGCTTCCACGTCACTCGTTTCCATCCGCCTGTGCGCATCGTCCAACGCTCGGTTGAGTTGGCGCACTTCGTCGGCGGAGATCGAGGTGAGTCCCGCTTCCGCGGCTTTCTCAAGGGCATCCACCAACTGATCCAGTTTCGCTTCCATCTCAGCGATGACCTCGCTTTGTTCGTTGGTCTCGGCCTGCAGTGTGGTGTTCTCCCCCTCCAGATGGTCGATGCGCACAACGTCGTGCGAGGACGCCAACTCCTCCTTCTCGCGGTTCGCCTGGTCGACCATCCTCTCAAGGTGGATGATACGAGAATCGCGATCGCGCAGTTCCTCCTCTAATTCCAGCAGTCGAGCCCGCTCAGGTGCCCCGAGGTCCTCCCGCTCAGCGAGGTCGAGTTCGAGCACCCGGTTACGTTGGTTCAAATGAGCGAGTGATTCGCGTGCCTGCTTGAGTTCCTCCCAAGCGGTGATCACCTCCTCGACCAACTGGTCGGTGTCCCGGCCAGCGAGCACTCCAGCGAGCGCCGCTCTCTCGACATCATCGCCGAGTCCAGCGGCATCAGTTACGGAAGCGGGACTAACCATGGACCACCGAGGCCGTCCCCACTTTCTTGAACCTTCACCCTCATCACATGTGTGGAATGATGTTATCCAGACCCCTAGGGGTCTGCGAACAGAGCGTATCGAACCCGTTCAGTTGATGGCAGTATACTGGTCATCCGGCATCTGCATTGCCAGCTTGAGCGCACCGTCCGCAACCCGAGCGATCGGGTCGTCCACACACCACACGCGAACATCACCGATATCCGCGAGTTCGTCAGCCACTCGGTCAGCGATTCCGTCGATGAGACTTCCACCACCAGACAGGATGATATTGTTTCTTAAAATCGGCATATACTCAGGATCTGCTCCGGCGACATTCTTCTTGATGGCGCTCACAAGGTGTGGAATCAGTTCTTCACAGGCGATCTGCACCAGGTCACCGATGTCGACCACCTGCTTCTTCCCTTCAACAGACAAATCGACAATCTGCTCACGGGGGTCACCACTGACATAGGAACCCTCTTCCTTCCACTTGCGCACCATGTCCTTGGTCAACTGCGCTCCAGTGTATTTCTTCTCGATCAGGTTCTGCAGGATTCCATCGACCCAATCTCCGGCCTCCTCGAGAGTCGCCTGATCATCCTCTGTTGGGAAGGCGCCGTAAATGCGAGCGATGTCGGTCGTTCCCGCGCCTATATCGACCACGATTGAGCCACCCACCTCATCGAGCCCGAAAGCGACCGCGAACGGCTCGGAGACCACCATGATGGCGTTGACCTGACCTCTCAGAATGGACACAAGATTGCTCTTGTCGACGAAACTGATCATGCTCGGACTGCAGATGACCCCGAACACCTCGTCGAAATCCTCTGGGTCCACGGATTCCACGAGATGGGTCACGAATGATTTGGCTGCGGCGAGATTGTTCTCATCATCCTGTGCCACCCCGCTTGAGAGGGGGCGATAGATGTTGCAGGCGAGCTTGTTCTTCAGAGCGTCAGCACCGAACAAGGTGTCACGCTTCAGGAAGTTCCTGGCAATCGGGTCCTTCGGCTTTCCAACAACGGTCTCGATGGTCTCAGATTTTCCGTTGGATGCCGTGATTGTTGA
>CATMIM010000064.1 GCA_950068635.1 uncultured Candidatus Poseidoniales archaeon | reverse complement strand
GACGTTCCCGGTGCTCACCTGATCGACCTGATCGCCCCACAGAACCAGCCCGACGATACCGGTCTCATCACGCGCGCATCCGGCCGCTACCGCACCGTGGTAGTTGGAACTTGAGACCAACCGCCGGGGATAGCGGCGCAGCACGAGCACCTCCAGACTGGTGAACCCTGCTCCGGGCTCGAGTTGTCGCACCTGCATTCGAGCAGGATGGGATGCCGCGTCACCCTCACCACTCCCCGCCGACTCGGCGAGCCCTGCGTGACGCAGGATCGCCAGCGTCCTCTCGCTGGTGGCATCGTTTCCATTCGTTCTTCCATTCCGGTTCGTAGTTCTCATCGTTCGAGACATACCAAGGTCAACTGAGCGCCACGGGTTGTCTGTTGCGGTGGGGGGGAGCCCGATTCTGAAAGTGCACGGCGCGGCCTTCGCGTTCACCACGACTGCTCAAAGTGAACGTCACTCGTCCTCTTCGGAAGCGGACTTGACCAACCTGAATCCGACCCGGCCCGCTGCCTGCCTCTCGTCGACCTCGTCCGCGGGTATCACGAACCCATCATCCGCCAGGCTCCGGTCCACCAACTCTTGAACCGACATGGTGCCGGTTCCCTTGCTGGGTTTCTCCTTCCTGTTACGGCAGATCAGGTATGTTTCAGAGGAACTGTTGCGGCTGGCGTCGGGAGAGAATCGCTGAACACTGGAGAAGCGGGTTTTCGCGGCAGAAATGAGTGCCTCGATACCTCTGCCCTGGAACACCTTGGTCACCAACACCCCGCCTGAACCCATCAGCGGGTATGCGAAATCGAACACCGCGCACACGAGTTCAGTCGAGATCGCCTGGTCCATCTCGTACTGCCCTGTCAATCCGGGGGATATGTCCGAAACCACGACGCGCAGGAGCTCGCCATCGAGCACGTCGCGGATGCGCTGATGTGTACCTTCATCGGTGATGTCGCCGACGACGAACGTACAGCCCTCCACCGGTGCGCATCCCTTCAGGTCGACTCCGATGACCGCGCCATCCTCGCCCACCTCCTCGACTGCCACCTGGGACCAACCCCCGGGATGACAACCGACATCGAGCACGGTGTCACCCTCACGTATCACCCCGAACCGCTGCTGGATCTGCTTCAACTTGAACGCCGAACGTGTGCGATAACCCGAGTTGCGCGCTTCGCGTCGCCATGCGTCGCTCCGGTGCGTCGACCCTCGCCAACTGCCCATCGTGCGGCCGGCGCCGCCGGGCATATGTAAAGGGGGCGCGTCGGATGCGCGGTGCCGGACAGCATGACGCGAACGAGTGGCACGCACGCTTCACCGGACGTGTTCCGCGCGCTGGCGCTGACATTGCTGCTGGCATCGACACTCGCGCTTCCGGCCACAGCGGCACCGATGGGCGAAGGCTCGCTTCTAGAAGGTTCACTGCAGGTGAGGGGGGGCGGTACGGTCCTGCTGGAGCAGGTCACCGCCACATGGTGCGAAATCTGTGCTCGTACCGATCCGCGCGTAAGTGATTTCGAGCAGTCCGTTTCCCCGCGGGTCCAGCGGGTCGCGCTGCACCCGGACGATGGTTCCGACCCGCTCGGAACACGCATCTCTTCGCACAGGATAGTACGTGCGGGGGAGAATCCAGCCACCCTTCCAGTCCCCTCCTTCTGGCACGACGGTCAAGGGCAGTTCACCGGAGAGGTGAGCGAAGGGAGGCTGCACCTGCTGCTGCTGGCGGCGGAGAGCGAACGGCGCGCTGACACCGAGTTGGACCTGAGAGTGGAGCGGACGCACGTCTCCATCATCATCGATGTGCTGCTGGAGGTGGAGCCAGGCCAGAAGCTCAACGACACGCAGTTGAGCCTGTTCGTGACTGAGGATGATGTCGACCTCGGTGCCGAGGAGGCGGCCCAGATGAATGGCATCCGCAGGCATCAGGGTGTGGCGCGGGCGCTGATCGAGGTGCCATTGTCCGAGGTCGCCGACTCAGAACGAGAGTCGGCGGCTGCTTCAGTGGCCTTCGCCGAGCCGGTCGAGGCATGGAGCGTCACGCTCGAACGCCACGCCGACGTGATCCATCTGAGGCTCCAACTGGTGCCCGATTCGTCATGGACGCTCGGCAGCCTGGGATTCACGGTTGTGCATGAATCGGTCATCGGGGACGATGACCTGCGCGTACTCGGAGCCGTCTCGGCAATGCAACGGGATGAGGTGCCCGAAGGAGCGGGGGGTGGATGGGTCCTCGTCGCCATTCTGTTCCTCTCCTGTCTGTTGATGGCGCCCGAGATCTCGTCGCGACTCGCGCGTTGGACCGGGTTCGACATCAAGGGGGCCGCCGAGGATGCCTGACGCCCGTATTGCATTCGGTGCGAACTCGTCCGCCGAAACATCCTGATTTGTCCGTGGACCCCAATAAGGTATTCGTGCCTCTGTTCGCGTATGTTCCATGAGTTCCTTTATGACCCATTACCACCATTATCATCTTGATGGAGCGGAAAACCGAGTCAGGAGACATGCGGGACGGGACAGTCGTCGTCACGCGTGAATGGATCGTCGAGTACCTAGTGGAGATCTCTGGACAAGAGCCCCTCAAACACCTCTCCATCCTGCGCGGCCGGGACGTGCACGACGTGCAGGCGCGTCTCTACCAGGAGTTGCGCGAGGAGTATCCCACCTGCGAGAAGATCGAAGTGACCGTCATGCGCCTGCTGCCCGTCGAGAAGGATACCGACGAACAGATGTTCGAACTCGACGGCGTCTACCAACCTTAGGCCAAGGTAGGAACATCCAGCAATGGGCTCACGTGCAGGTGAGACTCAGGAGAGTGGCTCGACCGCCTTCTCCCAGTCCCCGGCATCATGCGCCTTCGAGAGCAGCAGGAAGAGCACGAACGAGGCGACGGTGGCGATGTGCGCCATCGTGCAGAAGGGGCAGATGACAGGGGCGCCATCGGCGAGCACGAGTTCGACCAGCACGAGCCAGGCGACTGCAGGGAGGCCGAGGCCCGAGAAGACGAGGCCACCCTTGAGCCAGGTGCGGTTCCAGCCCTCGGTAGGAGAGAACAGCAGCGAGAGGGCGATGAAGCCGAGCACGGTGAACGCCAGCAGCCCGAATATCCCCCATTCGACACCTAGCAATGGCACCTCGTTCCAACGGCTGTCACCGATGAGCGTGTGACAGCCCTGCGCGGTGCAGGCGGTGCTCGCTCCTGCTCCGAGCAACTGGCGATGGATGACCCATGTCCAGGTGGAGGCCAGCAGACCGCCGAAGATGACCACATTCAGACCAAGCAGCATCCTGCGCGTGTGCGGCCAACCGACAATCTTCTCCTGTTTCAGTGAACCGAGAATCTTACGCGCCTGCTGCAGTGGTAGGATGCAGCCGATGCCTATTATGACGCCGAGCACGTAGAGCATCGGATCGAGTTCGTGCAGCATTCAGGCACCACCGCCGAACACGTTGTTCATCGCCGCTGGAAGCCCACCCTCCTGCGGTTCGTGCTGTCCCATGTTCCATGCCACCACACCGTTGGGTTGCAGGATGATCGCGAACGGCGTCGACGACACCTCCCAATCGGACTTCTCACTACCATCTATGTCGTTGAGGTAGGTCCAGCTGTGCGCTTCTCCAGGGCGGGTGTTGCAGTTATTGCCGTTGTTGCAGCCGTTGTAGTCGCTGCGCTCCTGGAAGGCGATGATCTCGTCTGGACTGGTGGACCACCCCGGGATGCCGAGCGAGATGCCGACAGTGATGAATTTCACGTAATTGCCGAACTGGTCGTGCATGATGCTCATCTCCTCCGCCTCTGTCCAGCAGTGACCGCAGTCGGTGTCGATGAACTGGATGACGTACCACGAGCCCGCCTCACCTTCGACCCAGTCCCTGTTCAGTTCATCATAGAGGACGAACTGATCACCCCAGTCGGCAGCGCCTGGGGCATGTGACGGGGCGATGAGGTTCGGTGCGAGTTTTCCCTCCTGAGGACCAACGTTCGGTGCCTGGGAGTAGATGATCAGCACCGCGAACATCACTGTGAGCATCCCCATCACGGCGAACGCCGCCCACAGCCGTCCGTCACCATCCTCATCGCGCAGCAGCGCGCGCCTCTGTTCGTTCATCTGCACGTCAACCGATCTCCTCGAACAGCACCTTCGTGGTGTACCGCACCGCTCCCTCTGAATCAAACTTAGGGCTGTAACCCGCGGCCTCCATCCTGCTCGCATCGAGCATCGCCTTGGGCACGTCACCCGCCCAGCCGCGGTCGCCGCCGGTGTACTCTATGCTGACATCCGGCAAGCCTGACTCCTCGACCACGATCTCGGCGATACGGCGTACGCTGCATGTGTCGCTGCTGCCCAGGTTGTAGCAGTTGATCGGCTCGTCGGCCGTAGCGACGAGATGGAGCATGGCGGCAGCACAGTCGCGGACCTCCATGTACGATTTCTCCTGTCGTCCGTCTCCGAGCACCTCGAGCCGGGTGGGATCGGCCTTGAGTTTGTGGATGAAGTCGAAGATGACGCCGTGGGTGCCGCGCGCGCCCACGATGTTGGCGAAGCGGAACAGCCAGCCCTGCAGCCCGAAGGTCCCGATGAAGGAGGTGATCAGCGCCTCGGAGCCGAGTTTGCTGGCACCGTAGAGTGAGATCGGGAACAGCGGACCGTAGTCCTCCGGGGTGGGCATCTCAGCCGCCTCGCCGTAGACGACCGAGGATGATGCGAATGCTATCTTCTGGACTCCCGCCACTCTCATCGCCTCGAGCACGTTGTATGTCGCAACAGTGCCCTGATTGAGATCGGTGTCGGTGACGCTGGTGCCCAGCCGGATGTCAGGATTCGCTGCCAGATGGAAGACGATCTCGATACCCTCCATGGCCCCTTTGACAGACTCGAGGTCCAGCAGGTCGCCGATTAACAGACTCACCTTGTCACCATGGTGGGAGAGGAAATCACGACGCCCGCTCGACAGGTTGTCGAACACGCTGACCTCATGCCCCTTCTCAACCAACAAGTCGACGAGATGCGAGCCTACGAAGCCCGCTCCTCCGGTCACGAGACAACGCATGGTGCGCCCGCCGACCGACCGCCCCCCCTTGACCGTTGCGCGCCTACGTGGAGCGGTGTATGCTGCCGCGGACCACTTTCAGCGCCCTCCCCAAAGGGGAGCAGTATCACATTCACCTTAATGTGGACCGGAGTCCCACCGAATCTGACATGGACCGCCGGAGGCAGCTGGTCAACTCGGTGCTCACGACGATGAACACAACAACGACTAGAAGCGCCGGGAATGTGATGAAATGACAAAAAAGACACAAACCGAAGAGAATGGAAACCAGACCGAAATGGACATGCCCGACTCACTGTTGGTCGGCTACGTCCGCAAGAGCAACGCCGGGGGTGCGCTGAAGATCTCGATCAACACCAGCGCCTTCCAGGACTGCTCGACCTACGAGACCAGCGATGGCCAGACCTACGTGCCGCTCGTGATCAGCATGAACGCGGTGCGCCGCGTCATCGATGGCGAACGAGCCGTCACGACCGTCAGCCAGCTTCAGGACAACTGATGCTGGTCCCCCGGCGCGTCCGAGCCTCTCGGGGCTCGGGCGTGCCACACCGATGTTTCTCTCTGCTGGCCACTCTCCCGCTCGCAGGCTGCGCAGGGTAGTCTTAATGTAAGATTCGAACCTGTCAGACTGAACAACTAAATATCGCACCCGGGGGGAGAAACATCGATGCAGGCGGCCTCTGAGGAGCCTTGCGCGTCGCGCGGGAACGGTCCCATCATCGCGGCGATGCCCCTCTACAACGAAGAGGAGACCGTCGGTTCCGTCGTGCTGCAGGCGAAACGCCACGTCGACAAAGTGCTCTGCCTCGACGACGGTTCATCCGACGCCTCGGCGCGCATAGCCCGCAAGTGCGGAGCGCAGGTGCACCAGCACCGCTACAACCGCGGTTACGGAGGTGCGCTCAAGTCGATCTTCTCCATCGCTCGTGAGCAGGATGTCGAGGCTCTGGTGATCCTCGACAGCGACGGTCAGCACGACCCCGACGACATACCGGCCCTGCTCGCCCCGATACTCGATGGCAGAGCGGATTTCGTCATCGGCTCGCGGTTCATCGACGGTGGCAGCGGAGATGCCATGCCCTCCTATAGAAAGCTGGGCGTCAAGGTCATCTCAACCGCATCGAACCTCGCCAGCAATCTTGGGATCAAGGACACCCAGAGTGGTTATCGCGCCTTCAGCCGCCGAGCGCTCAAGCGCCTCAGGTTCGAGCAGGACGGCATGGAATCGACTTTGGAGATGCTCGAGGAATGCGCCTCCAACGACCTGACGGTTCACGAGGTCCCGACAGTGGTTCGCTACGATGTCCCCAAAGGATCCCGCTTCACTGCAATGAGCCACGGATTCACGGTGCTCTCGTATGCGCTGGTCAGCCTGTCGCAGAAGAAGCCGTT
>CATMIM010000063.1 GCA_950068635.1 uncultured Candidatus Poseidoniales archaeon | reverse complement strand
CTACACCGGTACACGGGTGTGGACCAACAAGCCGGCCAGCGGAGCGATGCGCGGACATGGCGCGGTCAACTCGCGCTGCGCCGTCGAGGTCGGCATCGATGACGTGTGCGAGCAGCTCTCCGTCGACCCGATCGACTTCCGGCTCGCCAACCTGCTGCCACCGATGAGTCGCACCATCACCGGATTCCGCATCACCAGCATCGGGATGAGGGAGTGCCTCGAGCGGGTGCGCCAGGCCTCGGGATGGGATGACCGCTTCCGCAAACTGCCTCTCGGACACGGATTCGGAATCGGCTGTGGCTTCTTCATCTCCGGAAGCGCCCTGCCGATTCACTGGGAGCCGAACAAGTTCCCGCACGCCACCGTCCACCTCAAGGTGGACATGGACGGCGGGGTGACCGTGCACACCGGAGCCGCGGAGATCGGCCAAGGCTCCGACACAGTGATCGCGCTGTCCGTCGCCGAGGTGCTCGGACTGCCGCTCGACATGATCCGCATCCGCTCACGGGAAACGGACACCGGCCCGGTCGACCTCGGCTCCTATTCCAGCCGTGTGACGTTCATGAACTGCAACGCGGCCATCAGCGCGGCCATGGAGATCCGCCAGGAACTTCTCGATGCAACCTCGATGATCACCGGTGCACCCACGGATCGACTGGTGATCGGCGACCGCAGGATCTTCAGCAAGGACGACCCGGCGGTCGGCGTCTCGTATCTCGAGGCATTGCAGAAGGCGCAGGAGGACCGCGGTGCGCTGGTCTCCTCAGGTGCCTATAGAACGCCACCCATGGGACGAACTCACAAGGGAGCGGCCGCCGGTTTGGCACCCGCATATTCGTTCAGCGCGTACGTCGCCGAGGTGAAGGTAGACGTCGAGACAGGCCAGACCTCCGTGCTCAAGGTGTGGGCTGCGCACGATTGCGGCAAGGCGCTCAATCCGTTGGCTGTCGAGGGCCAGATGATCGGCTCGATCCACATGGGGATGGGCCAGGTGCTCTCTGAGGAGATGCGCTACGGCCGTTCGGGCAATCTGCTGAACGCCGACCTGCTGGACTACAAAATCCCCACCGTCCACGAGATGCCTGAGGTCACGCCGATCATCGTCGAGAGCAACGACCCGGAGGGGCCGTTCGGGGCGAAGGAGGCGGGAGAAGGGCCGCTGCTCCCGATCCTGCCCGCCATCTGCAACGCCGTCTACGACGCCATCGGCATTCGCATCCACGAACTGCCGCTCGCCCCCGCGCTGGTGCACAGGGAGACCGAGAAGCGCTGCAAGGAACTGGGAATCGACGACCCGCTCGACCTGCCCTCACCGATCCTCGAACACTCGCCCCTGCACCATGTGCTCAGGGAGCGCGCCGATGAGCATGCCCTGCGCGACCTCGAGCGTAAACTGGACGAAGAGCGCGAGCAGTACCACAACGGCGCCCTGTTCGGCCTCGATGCCACCATCCCCGCTGACGAACAGGACGAGTCGTGGACGGCGGTGGTCCTGCCCGATGAAGAGTATCTCGAATCACCACGGCTGGCAGGCAGCGCCTGGCTGCACGTCGAGCGCCGCCATCAGGGAGGTGATTCCTGATGCGCATGCCACCGTTCGAGCTGCATCTCCCCGAATCACTGGACAGTGCGATGACCATCGCTGGTGAACTCGCGGATGAGGACTGCGACTTCGATTGGATCGCCGGTGGCACCGACCTGCTGCCCAACTACAAGTGGCACCTGAACTCGAAGCCGCACGTGATCTCGCTGGCGAAGGTGAGCGAACTCTCAACCCTAGAGCCTACCCACATCGGTGCCATGGTCCGCCTGCAGGCGCTGGCGACCTCGGATTCCTGTCACCCCCTGCTCCGGCAGACCGCCGGCACCATCGCCTCGGTGATGATCCGCCGCTCAGGAACGGTGGGCGGTAACATCTGCCTCGACACCCGCTGCTTCTGGTTCAATCAGGGTGAAGAGTGGCGGCGCTCGATCGACTGGTGCATAAAATGTGATTGTGGGACCGGTGCTGACTGCCGTGTGATATCCCACCAGAACGAGTTGTGCGTAGCCACTTACCAAGCCGACCTCGCCGCACCTCTGCTCGCCCTCGATGCCACCATCCACCTGTCTAGCCCCGACGGTTCACGCTCGCTGCCGCTCGCCGAGTTCTTCCAGGAGGACGGCATCACTCGCAATGTGCTCAAAGATGGAGAGATGGTCACCCACCTCACGCTTCCCGATGACGCCGAGGATTGGCAGGGGGACTACCAGAAACTGCGCCTGCGCGAATCATGGGACTTCCCCGAAGCCGGAATCGCTGCTGCCTGGAGGATCGATGAGGATGGAAACCTGGGCGGGCTGCGCGTCGCCTCCACAGCGTTGGAGTCGATACCGCGGTTGCATCAAGAACTGGCTGATGAGGCGCGTGAAGGATGGGCTGGAGTCGAGAGTGTGAATGCCTTGGCGGTGGCGGTACAGAAGGCCGTCAAGCCTGTGAACAACACCTGGTTCCCACCCTCATACCGGAAGAAGATGGTGCGCGTGCTGACACGCAGGGCGCTGGCGCCGCTGGAAAGAGTCGAGGCTGGGAACTGACGAGGTGAGAAGATGCGCATGCCACAACTGCTGACCGCTCTGCTCTTGCTGGGAATGCTGGCGAGCGCACCCGCTGCTGCGCAGGAGGTCCCCATTGGCTGGGAGATGGGCCTCACGCCCGCGCCCGGGAGCGAAGAGGTGAATTTCACCCTGGGAGATGACGGGGAGGTTGGGTTATCCTTCTGGGTGCGCAACGACTACGAGACGAACAGCATCACTGTGACCATAGAGTACGATCTTCCCTTCTCCGCCGACGTGAGCGGACCGGACGAGGTCGAGGTCGGCGCAGGTGACAACGAGACGTTCACGTTCACCGTCAAGGGAGTGACAGTGATCGACTTCGACGCCGGGCAGTCGGATGATTACGAGGTGGAGGGGCGCCTCGCCGCATTGGGCAGTGTCATGGCGCCCGTACCCGATGCGGACACAGACAACGAGGGCATGCTGGTGATACCGCATATCGTTGATCTCGACCTCTATCTGGAGGACCCTTCCGGGGCATCCAACGCCGGTACCGCAACCGAACTGACCGCGGTGGTGACCAACAACGGCAACGCTCCGGACTCGGTGAGGGTGGCGACCGTCGATGACACCTGTCCGCTGCTCGAGGTCAGCGGCGAGCAGGCGCTGCTCGGCGTCAGCATCGCCAAGGGGGGCACTCATACGGTCAACCTGACCGCAAGCGCATCTCCAAGCCATCCGACGAAGACCTGCAGGATCGAACTGTCGATCCAATCCCAGGGCGACTGGAACGTCGGCACGTTGCGCACCGCCGACAGCGAGGAGATCACGCTGAAGATCGAGTCGGAGCCGGTCGGCGGGAGCGGCGGCGGCGGTTCGAGTTCAGGTGGTGGCGATTCAAATGGTGACGACGAGGTCATCTCGAGCAACTTCGCGCCGCTGCCCATCTGGCTGCCGCTGGCGGCGCTCGCCGGGGCGGCGCTGCTGCGCCGACGGGAATGATACCGGCATTTCACCACCGCTCCCGGGCCATGGCGGGCGCCCGCTCTCCGCCCGCCCGAGTCACCCGGTGAGCGGAATGATACTGAAAGGGGTCTGTTGAAACCTCTCAAAGAATAGCCCAGAGGGCCCAATCGTGCTGCCCCAACCTATATTTGTAAAACTTCATTCCCGCGGCCAGCGAGTGTACCATAGGTCTGGGTGACACTTTCAGGGATGTATGAATCAATGGCTGAGGAGTCTGAATCCAAGAGCCATTTCGGCACCATAATCGGAGCTGTATTCGCCATTCTGATCATCACCATGCTGCTGACGATGACATTGGTCGCCGCCAACAAGCAGACCTACTATTCAGCCTACGTTTCCAGCGGCGACGATGAGCGGGCGATTCTCGGCCAGGTGACCGACATGCGCAACACTCTCGGAGATGAGGAGGGATACGAAATCGCCAACACGATGTCCACCCCGATGCTCGTCAACGACTGGAAGGATCCGCACCGCACACTGCTCGTCATAGCCGACCCGGAGAAGCCGATCGACGAGACCGAGGCTGACTCCATCTTCCGCTTCGTCACCGAACGAGGCGGCAAGGTCGTCGTCGCTGCGGACAACACGAACGCCAACCGACTGGCCGCCAAGTTCGGGGTGACCTATCTCGGAGACCCACTGCTCGACAAGTTCCAGACCTGGCGCACCTACACGGACGACGGCTCAAGCGGCGCCGAGAACTGGGGGCAGGTGTGGGCGCTCGCATCCATCCGCGAGGACGTCAACAACGACAACTGGGCCGGTGGCGGATTCAAGCCGCCCGGATGCACCCAGACGCAGATAGACAATGGCGAGGTGGACGGCTGTCGGATGCCTGTGATGTTCAAGTCACCCACCGCGATGCGCTGGGAGTCGGTCGCCACCGACAATGTGGAGCATCCCGATTACCTTCCGCGTTTCGTGCGCACGCTGGCGATGGCGAGTGACACTGCCTGTGTCGACAGGGTGGGCTCGAACGGTTGTGACGACCCCCGTAACCCGATCAGCAACCTCTCCCTCCTCCTGCGCATCGATTACCCGCATATCGAGGCGAATGACCTGCGCCGACTGGCGGGTGAGGACGGCTCGACCTACGGTTCTCTCGATGTGACCGGCTCAATCGTGTTCATGTCGGACCCCGAACCAATCTCAAACCGCTTCTGGGACGCAGACAGGGCATCAGAGACAGATGTGCGCCAGACCTGCGACACCGAGTTGATCGCCTGCTGGCAGCGGCAGTTGTCCGGCGACAGCGCCTGGAAGGGGAACGAACTCTACTTCGCCGCGCTGATCTACGACATGATGGAGTTCGACAACGAGATGCTCCCCTATTCGATTCGCTTGCAATTCAGTGAATTCCGCATCGTGTTCGATGAGAGCAGGCACGTCACTGGCACCCTCTCTAACCCGTTCATCGAGACGATGAGCACTATTGTGCTGCTCACCTCCGACGACTTTCTCAAGTGGTTGATAGTGCTCAACCTGCTGCTCCTCCTGCTGGTCTCCATCATGGTGGTTCCCGAGAAGGAGAACTGGCGCCATGTGTTCGACCTCACCCGCTTCCGCGAGCGCCCGAACAAGATTGACCCCGAGTCATACCAGCAGCGTATGCGCGAGGCGCTGATGACCAAGGTCAGGCTGTTCTATGACTTGACTAGGGACGAGATGGCCCAGAAGACACCGGCTGAGACGCAGTCGATGATCGGCGACCCGAGGCTCGTTGAACTGGCCTACAGCCAGCAGAGAACCTATTCCCCCGAGGAGAAGCGACAGCTGTTGCAGACAATCCGCAGATGGGGGAAGAAGTGAAAAGAGAACAAGAAGGAGAGATGAAAGATGCAAACACCACCACCCCCACCCGGAGGACAACCCGCCGCACCCGCCGCAGCCGCGGCAGCCACCCCACCGCCCCCAGCCCAGGCTGGCGCGGTGCAGGCTGGCTATCAAGCGAAAACGGCGACTCCCCGGCCTGAAAGTAGCCCTGAAGTGAAGGAACGACTGGCCGCCGTAGGCGCCATCGGACAAGCGATTTGCGCCGAGGTCGCGAAGGTGATCATCGGCAAGGCGCACGTGATTGACAACGTGCTGGTTGACATCCTGTCGAACGGTAACCTGCTGTTCGAGGACTATCCCGGACTGGCCAAGACCTTGATGACGAACACGTTCGCCGACGCGCTCGGTTGTGACTTCAAGCGTGTCTCGTTCACGCCTGACCTGCTGCCAGCAGACATCACCGGCACGAACATCTACGACGCCAAGAAGGGCGAGTTCACATTCAAGCCCGGACCGATCTTCTGCAACCTGCTGCTGTCTGACGAGATCAACCGTGCGCCGCCGAAGACGCAGGCTGCTCTGCTCGAGGCGATGCAAGAGAAGCAGGTGACCATCGGAACAGTGACCCACAAGTTGCCATCGCCTTTCCTGACGATGGCGACGCAGAACCCGGTCGAGCAGGAGGGAACCTACCCACTGCCCGAGGCTCAGTTGGACCGATTCATGTTCAAGATGAGCGTCGGCTACCCAGACCGCGCCGATGAGGACGAGATTCTCGCCCGACGTATCGAGCGCAAGAAGGACGCCGTTGACGTCGAGGTCATCACCGACCCACAGCGAGTAATCGCCATGCAACAGGCTTGTGAAGACGTGTACGTCGACCCTGCTCTACGCATGTACATGGTAGAAGTAGTTTCGCGAACCCGTGAGGACCCACGCGTACTGGTGGGTGCTTCACCCCGTGGTTCGCTAGCACTGCTCAAGACTGGGCGAGCCGCAGCAGCAATGCGCGGTCGAGACTTCGTCACTCCCGACGATGTCAAGTCGATAGCAGCATTGGCGCTATCACACCGACTGATTCTCAAGCCCGAACATAAAATCAAGGGATTGGAGTGCGAAGAGATTAT
>CATMIM010000062.1 GCA_950068635.1 uncultured Candidatus Poseidoniales archaeon | reverse complement strand
GAGACCCGGGACGCCTCCAGTCCTGATGGCACGCAAGAGTTTGCCGTCCTCCTGCATCTCCAAACCGAGTCCGGGATTGAACCCGGTGGACCAGGTGTGCACGACGGCACCGGTACATGATTGTTCAAGCGGCGGGTTGATGCCACTTCGCCACTGACGACGACCGGGGTGCAACATGGTGCAGACCTTGGCCAGGTTCGTCTGGGGCGGCACCCGGCTGCTTCCAGGGCCGGTGGAATTCGACGACCCACGCCTCGAGAACGTCGCGATGCACCTCGAATTCCGCAGGGGAGGACGAGGTGGACTTCCGCTCGGTGAGTTGCGACTGCTCATCCCCTCATGGGGTGAGGTTCAGGTCGATCTAGACGGGAGCCTGCACAAGGAGCTGGTCGACCTGCTGATGCTCGGAGCGGTACGCGTCTGTATCGATGCGTGGGCGCCCGACAGGGAGATCGAACTCGGTCATGCACTCTCCGAGCAGATCCTGTTGCGTGCGCTCATTCCTTCGGATGGCACCTCGGTACGCCTTTGGACTTCAGACAGCCTCATCCCGAGATTGCGCGAACTGATGAGCACGGGCCCTTCAGCCGTGTTGCTCGTCAGCAGGCGCAGAGGAGACCTCGACAGGGTGTGGCGGACGCTGCCCGATGACCTGTTGCAGCGGTTCGGATGGTGGTTGGCTCCGGATGAGGGAAGACGGGTGCAGTTGATGAGGGGGGAAAGTTCTGTTCTTGGATGGGTGCTCGACGGGGCGCGGATGCTCGAGGAGTGAAGATGACGCGCGAGGAGGAGGCACGCGAGGACCTGCGTCGTCTGCTCGCGCTCACTTGGAGGCCGTGGGCGCAGGCGACCCTAGACGCCGGACAGGTCACCCGCTCGTGGAGTCTCGACCTCGGATGGCTCTCTCCTGAGGATGCCGACGAGGTGCTCGCACGACTGGTGCAGTCCGGCTGGATCGCCAACGATGGCGGCGGTCTGCTTCCGGGGGTCGACCTGGAGGGCGTCGAAGTCCCGCTCGGCTGGTTCCCACGCCAGAATCTGCTTCTCGAACCACCTTCCCCACCACCAGGGAAAACTCCGGCTGCCACAGATGGAGCGGAAACTCCCGCTGGAAGCGACCTACATGCAGAGTCTGTGCAGACAGATTCCCCACAGACGACCACAGATTCTATAGAACGTGTGAATTCGGGGCTGAAAGGCGATATTCCCACCCTGTTGCAATCAATCTCTTCGGGTTGCGGACTCGACCGCCAGGAGGTGATGCGCAGGGCGCAGCGCAAGATCCGCGCCCTCGGCGACGTCACCTTGTGGATGGCCCTTGCGCTGGTGGCCCGCGAACAGGGACTCGAACTGACCGAACTGTTTCAGGAATCATCGTGAGAGTCGCCGTTCAACACACGCTCGAACGTGCTGTCCAGGACAAGCAGGATCGGCAGCAGCCCGAGAGCCAGTAGCAGCGAGAAGAACACCGTCATGGCGGTGACGATGCCGAAGTCCTGCACGACGGGCATCGGCGAGAGCCGAAGTACCAGGAAGCCGCAGATGGTCGTCCCAGCAGATAGCAGCAGCGCGACTCCTGTCGTCGCGTGCGTCTCGCGTAGTGCCGACCAGGGATCCATGCCTTCGCTGCAGGCGACCTCGAACCGCCGCCACACGTGAATCGAGTAATCTATTCCCAGCCCGATGGTCAACGCCGTGACCATCACCGTGAGCACATTCCAGTTGAGGTTCAGCAGCGCCATACCACCCACCACCCATACTGCGGCGACGGCTACCGGGGTGATCACCATCACAGCCGGTCCGATGCGCCGGGTGATGGCGAGCAGCACGATGAACGAGACCGCCAGGCTGATACCCGTGGATTCCAACTGCGAGGTCGTCAACCCTTGCATCACCGTCGTGAGTAACACCAGGTCTCCGGTCACGTACATCCGAGCATCCATTCCGTAGCGACCACTCGACTGCTCGACAACTTCCAGCATACCATCGACTGCTTCCCTAATCTCGCTGTTCGATGATGCCTGCATCTGCACCTCGACGCGCATGAAGATGATGCGTGCCTCGCCTCCGGACTCGTCAAGCACGACCGAATTCGCAACACGAGCGCTCCAGTCCTCGCCGGTCAGGGGGTCCGCCAAGGAGTTGTTCAGGCTCAGTTCCGCCAGCGCTGCCGCCAAGTCTCCCGACTGGTAGCTGGCCGATGTCACGAGCTCGTTGCCGAGCAAGGAGAGGTTGTGCCTCTGGCCGAAGTCAGGGTCCTGCTCGATCGCGTCTGTGAGCAATGGGTGCACACCTTCGTACATCGCCTTCCCTTCGCCTGCGGAGCGAGGGATTATGACGCGTGGAGCGAGTCGTATGCGCGCATCCATCTGGTCGAGGGAATCCACGAATGCGCCATCGTCGACGATCGCATCGGCGCCGGGCTGCGGCTCGATCAGGATGTAGATCGGCCTCCAGCCCGTCACCTCGTAGGAGGCGAACAACTCGTCCCTGACCTGCATTATCTCCATGTCCTCTGCGAGGAAGTCGCTCAGGTCGAACTCGGTCTCGAGGCGGGAGGCGGCGATCACGACCGAGCCGACGGTGAGCAGCGCGACCAGGGCGAGCACCACCGCTTGAGTCCTGCGCTGGCCGATGACGAGTTCACGCGCGAAGCGACTGGTCAACTCTCGTTCGGCTGTCCGCGCTAGCCTGTCCCTTGCACCTTCCATCAGCACGTGCATCGAACCGACGACGACGGTGGCGGTCACGAACGCCGACAGGACCCCGAAGGCGAGTGTCAGGCCGAACAGGCGTACGGGTGGAAGAGGTGAGACGACGTTGGCGAGGAAGGCGGCGATAGTGGTGACCACCGCGATCGACAGAGGGAGCGAGAGCGCGCGGCAGGCTGAGACCCAGGCGGCGGCGGCGTCCTGCCCCTCGTCGCGCGCTACGTTGTAGAACCGTTGCAGGTGAATCGAGTAATCGATTCCGAGACCCAGAACCACCGGTGCCACGGCGACCTCGAGCACGGAGAAGCGAGTCTGGAATACGGCGAGGCCGCCGTAGGTCCACACCAACGCCATGCTGAGTGCCACGAGGGGAAAGGCGACTCCCTGGATCGAGCGGAAGGCGATGGCGAGCAGCAGCACGACCACCGCGACCGCACCGGCGATCAGCCAGACCAGGTTGCCTAGGGTCCCCTGGTTGATGTCGTGGCTGATGAGGTCGTTGGAGATGACACCGTATTCTAGGCCGCTTCCATCGGCAGCCTCCATCTGGTCCAGCTGCAGGCGGAGCAGGTTCACCATGTTCTGGCGAACCTCGTCCTCGAGGTCCGGATTGATGTACAGCACCCACAGCGTGCTCGACGCGAACGGGGTGGCACCCCCTGAAGAGCGGTTCGCGTCAAGCCAAGCGCAGGTGGTCTCCTCAAACACCAGGTCCCGATGCACCAATGCATCCTTGGCGAACCCCGCCAAGGTCACCAGTTCCGCATCAGCCGCCCCGTCGATGCACTGCGTCCCCTCGGGCACGGTCTCGTTGATCAACTGCTCCCAACTGGTGACATCCTGCAGGCTGAGTCCGTCGCCGGTCTCCTCATCGAGCGCTCGCTGGATTATCTCCGGTGCCGTCATCGACCCCTCGATGAGATGGCCGTTCTGGGAGGCCCACTCGCGCAACGCCTCAAGGTCGGTCTGCTGCTGCTGCAGAGAAGCGATGCTGAGCGCATTGCCGTCGCTGGACGTGCTCGTCACATGCACACCGAGGATTCGGGACTCCTCCCCGAACTCCGCCAAGATGCGCGCTTCGGCGGCGTCCGTGTCCGATACAGGACTGAACTCCGCAAGATCGGTGTGGAAGGAGGGCAGCGGGAACAGGAACGAGCCGAGCACCAAAGTGAGCAGGAAAGCGACTGTCAGCAGCGGTAGAGCTCCCACCTTGAGCAGCGACTCCATCCTCTCTGCTGAGGGCAGAACGCTGCCGCTGGACATGGAACGGCCGAAATGAAGGCGGTTGATAACATCGAAGGCAGCGAGGCCGCGTAGCGGCCGGATTGCTCCAAAGGTTGAAAATGGGCGCTCAGGTCGGCGGACTGTTCACTATGGCGATCAAGGTGCTTCTAGACGAGGGCGGAGAGTTGCGAATGCGCATTACTGGAGAGAGTCACACAGCTCTGCAGTTGTTTCGCAGTCGACTGAATGATAACAAGGATGTCGAATATGCGAACTACTTCCTAGGCCACCCCAGCCTGGACGAACCGGAACTCTACATCCGAGTGAAGAAAGGCAAGGATGCAGGGAAGGTGCTGAAGAGCCTGTGCTCCGGACTCGCCAAGGAATTCGGGAAAGTCAAGTTGTCCTGAGGCGGCTGCTCGATGCCCGGAGACGAACTGGCCCAGAGTCTGGGACTCTCCACCTGGATCTCAGAGGCGGATGGCATCGGCGGACTGCTGAAGGTGCGGGTCGAGGACTTCCGAGTCGAGGAAGTGGCCAAGACACCAGCGCTCGACCAGAAAGGCAGGTTCACGGTCGCCCGCGTCACACTCACGGACTGGGAGACCAATCGCTTCGTCAGTAGACTGGCGCGGGAGTTGAGCATCAGTCGCAAGCGAATCTTCTTCTCAGGGACGAAAGACAAACGTGCGGTGACCACGCAGTTGTTCGTCATCGATGCTCCGGTGCACAAGGTCGAAGGCGTCGAGTTGAAGGACGTAGACATCGAGGTGCTGGGACGCAGCCACCAGAAGTTGCGCCTGGGGGACCATGAGCAGAACAGATTCACGATCGTGGTGCGTGGCTGTGCCGACACCGACGGATCCCCGATGAGCGGCGAGGAGGCTGTCGAGCAGGTCGATACGATCATCGTCGCGCTCGAAGAACGGCTTGGTGAAGCGCGCTTCCCGAACTGGATCGGCCCACAGCGGTTCGGGTCGATGCGGCCGGTCACCGCGGAGGTCGGACGGCATGTGCTGGAAGGTGACTTCCAAGGTGCAGTGGACACCTACCTTGGCATGCCCGGACAAAGGGAGCCGGAGGAGGTGGCGCTTTTCCGTGACTGCTGGCGCAAGCAGCGGTCAGTGGAAGCGGCGCTGGAGGGGATTCCCAGACAACTCGGGTTCGAGCGGGATATGCTCAACCACCTCAAGAAACGGGAGGACGATTGGCGCGGGGCGTTCCGAAGACTGCCTAACAACCTGCAACTGATGACCATCCACGCGTTGCAGTCACTTGTGTTCAACCATGTGCTGGTAGGGCGAATCGAGCGAGACATGCCGCTGACCTCCCCCCTCGTCGGCGACCTCGTCGGGCCGCTGCTTGAGGGAGGGAAGGTCGATGTCGGGAAACTCTCCACCGTCGAAGCGGACACCTTGCAGCGCATCGCGCGAAACTGTCGCCGGGGGCGGCTGGTGGTCACCGGCCCGCTGCCCGGTGCAGAATCCGTGGGGGCGCTGGATGAGATCGGAGAACTGGAGCGCGCGGTTTTGGTTGACCTCGGCCTCGATTCGACCGACTGGAAGGTCTCGGAGATTCCCCGATTGACAACGAGAGGAACGCGCCGGGCACTGACCGCACCATTTGTGGAATTGACATATGAAACGGCTGCAGTGGTCGAGGGGGACGACCTCGGACAGCGCTGGAGGGACGGTCCGCAACCCGGAGAATGCTGGCACCCCGATGGTGGCTCCGTCCGCTTCCGCTTCAGTCTGCCACCGGGAACCTATGCGACCACCTTGATGCGCGAGCTGATGCGCACGCCGATACACCAGCACTGAGAAGATGGGCGGTCGAGCCGGACGATGTCTGGCGAACCCTTCAGATGAGGCCGATCTGCAAGACCTCGATCTCGCCGACCCCGGAGATCGCACGGATCTCGTCTTCGAAGGCGTCGAGCGTGCCGTCGCCCTCGTCGATCACACAGTGCGCCTCGACGAACATGATCCCGAAGGCGAGCGGCTTGGTCTCGACCATCTGCACGACGCCGACATCGCTCTCCAAGGATTCCATGGCGGCGGCAATCGCGTCAGCGTCGGCGTCGGCGTCCGGGTCGCACATTATCTTGTAGCGAATCGCCACTCGCCCCATCGTTCCACCTCAGGGGCCCTTGAAGCCGCAGCCGGGGCAGATGTATGGGACACCTTGGTTGCGGCAACGAGCGCTGCGACCGATGCCCTCGCCGCAGCTCGGGCAGGGAAAAGCGGTGCTCTTCTGCTCGGTCAACGGACGCCCTGAAGCGGTGCAGACCTCGGCTTTTCTGCTCACGCTCACAACCTCAGACAGGCCGCCGAACGGCTGCCCCCTTTTATGGTTGCTCAACGGCAGACGACGTGGCTGTGGGCACTCACGACGCCACAACGCACAGAGCGGACCACTCGCACCAGGACAGGCCGCATGTCAGATGCCCGCCTCATCCAGTCCTCGCATTCTTGTCAATGCGGCTGGCCTTCGCCTTCTTCTTCTGCTTCTCCTTCTTCTCGAGATATTTCCGGTTCAGCGAGGCTCTCTACG
>CATMIM010000061.1 GCA_950068635.1 uncultured Candidatus Poseidoniales archaeon | reverse complement strand
GGGCGAACCTGAGCGCGGCATCGAGGTCGAGATAGTTGTTGAACGACAGTGCCTTCCCGTGGTGCTGCACGGCGGCGGCGAGTCCTGTGGGCGGCTCTCCGGAGCGAGCGCCATCATAGAATCCAGCTCGCTGGTGAGGGTTCTCCCCATAGCGCAGGTTCTGCAGCACTCCACCTGATATCAGCAGTTTCGGAGGCAGTTCGTCGGCCCCTTCGTCGGCGCCGTTGAAGCGGGTGGCGAGGGTGTTGGCCAGCGCGATGTCGTAGGCGGCGGTGCGTTGGAAGGCGATGAGCGCCAGTCGCTGGCGAACGTCGAGGGGAACGGAGGCGGGGTCCCCGTCGGTCTCCTGCAGGATCTGCAGCACCTCGTCATACTGACTGACATCGGCGAGCACGAGCATGTCGGCGTGGTTCTTGGCGGCGGCGCGCAGGAGCGTCGGTCCACCGATGTCGACCATCTCGATGAGTTCGTCCAACTCCACCGGGGGGTCGCGGGCGGCCACCTGCTCGAAAGGGTAGAGGTTGACGACGACCATGTCTATTCGTGGGTATCCGAGCCGGTCCAGTGTATCCAGATCGTCAGGATTGTCGCCGCGGGCGAGAATCGGGCCGTGAATCGCCGGGTGCAGGGTCTTGACTCGTCCGTCGAACATCTCCGGCTGATCGGTAACCGAAGACACATCCGTCACATCCACTCCCGACTCCCGCAGCAGACGTGCGGTCCCGCCCGTGCTGAGGATGCTCCAACCCATCGCCTCGAGTGCGACCGCGAGCGCGCTGACGCCGGTCTTGTCGTAGACGCTGATGAGCGCTCGCGGGGCGTCCTTGCCGCTACGCTGAGGCACTTCGGAACTTGTTCCGGGCTGCTCGGACGAACCCATCAGCAGGACCCGTTGTAACTCCATGCCGATTCCATTCTTGAACCAACCGGATTACCAGAGTAGCCTTCAGACGAGGTGGTTCAGTCACCGCGAGCACTGATCACCTGGTCACAGCGCAGCAGGCAGCAGGCCGTCTCGGTGGCGGTGGCCAGCGAGTGGATGATGCTCTCGGCCGGTTCGAGCACCTCGCTGACATCGCCGACTGTCCCGTCGGCGCGTATTCCGATTGCGGGGCCTGCCTCGCGTTGGCTGGCACGCAGTTCCAGCAGAGCATCGAGCGCATCTGCGCCGGCGTTCGATGCCAGCGTCCATGGAATCACCTCGAGAGCGCGGGAGAACGCCTCGATGCCCAGCCTGGTTCTATCCCCAACCGCTTCGGCGGCCTCGATGACCGAGAGTGATGCTGCCATGTGCGCACTGCCGGCTCCTGTGAGTGCCGTTCCTTCACGAATGGTGAGGCTGGTCGCTCGCAAAGCATCGTAAAGGCCGCGGATGACCTCGTCAGCAGAGGCCGTTCCTGCGATCAAGCAGGTTACGAGCGGTCCTTCACAGCCATCGATGATGATGAGGTCCTGCACCTCGTCTGTCGCTTGGCGCGATTCTGCGTTGACGCTGGCTGCCCTGCCGAGGTCGTCTTTGCCCAGATCGGTGATGTGGTCGACCACATTGGCGCCACTCGCCTGAGCGACCTGACGTAACTGCTGCTCGTCAAGGTCAGCGATGACCAAGGCGTCGGCAGCGGCCAGTTTGTGCAGCACGCTGCGGTCGACTTCACCCGAACAACAGAACAGGTCGGCACCGCTCGCGAGCAGGCTTTCTGCAAGCTGTTCCCGGGCCTGCTCTTGGACGGCGATGAACTCCTCGTAGGCGGACACCTCGCTGAACTCGATCTCCGCATCTCGCCTGATCTCAGGCGGCTTCAGGTCTGCGTGCAGCACAGCGATGCGCACATCGGCGCGCTCGCCAGCCATGCGCGCCAGCGGTATGCGCTTCTTCCAGATCACACCGCGTATGAGGTGTGAATCGGACAGGGCGCCCTCCTCCGCCTTGTCGAACAGAACATCCTCCGCCTCGCAGCGGATGGAGTCTCCCTGTTGCTGGGTGACGGTGTCGAGCGCGTCGACGATCATCGTGCTGAACATCTCGCTCTCAGCGGCGGCGACTCGCCCAGACAGGGCTGTGCAAGCCACCTGGGTCAGCATCTTCCGATCATCTCCTGTGACCGTGATTTCCAACTCGTCAAGGCGTGTGAGTGCATGGGACAGTGCGGCTTGGTATCCGTCCACGATCACCAGTGGATGCACGCCAGTTCGCAGGAGCCTGCCGGCTTCATCGAGCAGCGCGCCGGCGAACAGCACGGTCGTGGTGACTCCGTCCCCGATGACGCTCTCCTGTGACTTGCCCAAGGATACGAGCAGTTTCGCTCCGGGATTCTTGATGAGCAGGTCGTTGATGATGCGCGCTCCGTCGGAGGTTATGGCGAATTCACCGTTCGACTTGTACAATCCCTTGTCGAGCCCGCGTGGACCCAGCGTTCCCCTGAGGATGGATGCAAGGGCCCGGCAGGCGTGGATGATCTTCTGCTGGACCTCTGGCCCTGACGTCACGCGGGTCTCCTCGCGCACGATGACCACGGGGGCATCCGTCGAAGTCTCCATCCACCTCACTCCAGCGATGCGCCGACCTCAATCCCCTTGAAGAACCTTTGAGGCCGCTGAAAATCACGTATCTGGCCCTGACATCACACGGCTGGCGGGTGAGAACGACATGCTCAGGCGCGTGCTCCCTCCAGCCAGCGATAGCACCAGAGCACGAACAGAACGCTCGAGAGACTGGTGACCACGGAGCCGCCGAGGGGAAAACCGAACAAGCGGTTGCACACCAGTGTGAAGGCAACGAATGAACCGATGAACATCAGCGCCCCGCCTACGGTGCGCGGCCTCAGGTCGAGGTTGGTGATCACGTCCTGACGATTCTTCAACACCCAGACGACGAGTGCGACGATGGCCAGCAACGTCAGGTGACCGAGTGCCCAGGCGGCTGTATCGCCCAGCGCCGCGACGTAGAGGTCGTAGAGTGGGCCCAGCAGTGGGTCAGCCAGGTTCGGCGCCATCAGGTCGGCCGATTCAAGGCCGATTCTTGAATGCTGCTCAGTCAGCCTGCTGGCTGAAGGCGACGGATGACCCCGAAGCAGCGGATGCCAATGCCGCTTCCACGAGTCGCACTCCCGCCACGCCCACAGCTCCGGAAGTGAGCAACGGCTCGTCAGTGAACCCCTTTGACGCGTGGATGAATCGGCGCAGTTCGGCGGTCAGGCTCGGCTCACCGAGCGGAAGTTCCACCCGGTCACGTGGTGCGGCGTCGAATCCACCCCATTGCTGGCCGTGGGCATTGCCGGGATGACGGTGGACCCAAAACCCTCCATGGTCGAGATAGTCGATGTGCAGACTGGCATCGCGGCCGATGATGCGCAGGTCGCGGACCTTGCCCTGGATGCGGCTCCTCCATGAGACGGTGAGTACGCATGGAACTCCTCTCGGATTACCCCCCGTACCCTTGGGAAACCTCAGATGGATGACTGCATGATCCTCGATCCCATCTTCGTCCGATGGAAGGGCGGTGGCAGTCACCGAAACGGGTGTCGTGTCGCCGAGCAGGTCGCAGCAGATGTCCATGTCATGGATGCCCAGCGCGGCGATGACACCTATGTCGGGCCGCGGCGCGCGTACCGAGAGGCGGTCTGATTCGATGTGCAGAATCGGCCCCAACTCCCCGCGCGCGATCATCTCGCACGCCTCACGGATGGAGGCATGGTGACGGAACAGGTGGCCGACCATCAGCAGACGCTCGTTGGCGGCGGCGGCGGCGACTATCTCTTCGGCCTCGACCTCATTCATGGCCAGCGGTTTCTCGACCAGCACATCCACCCCCTGCTGCATGAGCGCGATGGCGAGCGGGGCGTGCTGCGGTGTCGGAGTGGCGATGGTGGCGGCGTTGATGTTGAACCTCTCCTTGAGGGCGAGGGCGTCGGTGTGCCAGTCGCAACCGAATTCTTCAGCCATCTCTCTCGCGCGCGCTTCATCGACATCGCAGACGATGAGCCGGTCGAGCAGTCCCTCGGTGTGCAGCGCGGCGAGCGTGCGCAGGTGGTTCCTACCCCAGTAGCCGGTGCCGACGACTGCAATACTGAACGCCATGCGGAGGCGGCGTGCCGGCTGGGCGGTATCATGCTGCCGGAACCCATTCAGAGGGCTCGCTAAAGCGGTGATGTGATGAGCGCAGGGCGATGAGCGGGGGGCATGTCAGGGCTGCTCATAGCGGCAGTGCGCGACCTCAATCCGCCGGCCGGTGGCGCCGAGATGAGTCTCGCGACCCTGCTGGGAGGGGTCGGGCGAGACGGGCCGCTGGCCGCTGCCGCTCCACCATACATTCCACTCGAGCCGAGTCCTGATATCTCCGAGGCGGACCTTGCGCAGGGCTGGTCGGTCAGTGCTCTCCAGAGCGGTGCACGCGGCACACCCACGGAGTTGACCGAGGATTCCCAGATCGCCCGCTGGGCGCTCGACCTGCCGGTGGAGGACCTCTGGTCCGGATTGGCGTGGAGGTTGTCGGAGAAGAGCGGCCAACCACGACGGTGGTTGCAGCGCAGGCACCTGAGGAAGGCGAACGCGAGATTCGCCAAGGAGATCGATGCGCACATCTCCACCATCCTAGGCAGCCAGAGGGACACCGATTCTCCGGTGGTGGGTGTGACACAGTTGCACTGGTCGGCCGGTGCCGCGGAGCGGTTCACGGCGCATGGGGTCCCATACGTGGTGTTCGTGCGCGATGAACTGCAGTTCCGTCATCCGAGGATCTATCACGCGAGCCTGGAGGGTGCGGCGGCGGTCTGCTGCGCCGGTGCGGGGCTGGGCGAGCAGGTGGCGGCGACCTTCGACGTCAAGGCGGTCAGGAACGTGCGTCTGCCGGTCGACTTCGCCGGCAGGTTCGGCAGCGCGGCGGTGGTGAACGGCATGCGCAAGGCTGGATTGTCGGCTCGCGCTGAGGAGGGTGATCTCGATGTGCCGCGCATCGCCATCGTCGGAGTCACTCCCGAGAAGGGCTCCGCCTTCTACCAGAGACTGCTTCCCCACCTCGCTGCAGCATGGCCTGAAGCGCGGATGGATGTCCATGGTGGTGGGTCGTACGCCGAGGCGCTGGGCAGGTTCTCCAACACCACCTGGCACGGACACACGCCTGTCGAGGAGGTGTTCAGCCGAGCAGACGTGCACATGCTGACCGTAGCCAGCACCGGCTCATGGGGACGGGTGGTCAACGAGGCTGGGCTGTTCGGCGTCCCGACCGTGTCGGTGGCGACCGGTTCCCAGCCCGAAGCTGTCGGTGCTGGTGGAATCGTGGTGCCAGCCGATGCGGGGCTGGATGACTGGGTGAGCGCCCTCAAACAGGTACACGCCGACCGGGTTTCGCTAGGTGAGGAGGCGAGAGCGCACTGCGGAATAGTCGACCATCGCAGGTCAATCGCCGCCTTCCGCTCAGTGCTCAACGAAGTCGCATGAGGTGAGTGGATGGCCTACACGCAGGTCAGCGCCGAGGATGCTGCTGAACTGCTCGATGCTGCCGGGATGGCGGGCCTCGTGGGCATCTCACCGCTTGAAGGTGGTTGGGCCAACTCGAACTTCCTACTACAACTGGCAGACGGCTCGCGACTGGTGCTCAAGGTCTGGAACGAACGAACTCCTGAACAGGTCGAGGAGTTGATTGAACACACCTGTTGGATCTCCGAGCATGGGGTTGCGACACAGGACCCCTTGCAATTAGGCGACGGCGCGCGGATGTTGGTCAAGGATGGACTCGCTTGGATGCTGCTGCCATACGTGGATGCGGGCTGGCTTGCCTCCGATTCTGACTCACTGTATTCATTGGGTGAAGTAATGGCTCAACTACACGCGGTACCTGTTTGTGATGGACTCAGTTCATCCTATTATATGGGATTTAGACTCTGGGAGGATATGTTCGAACAAGCTGATGCTGAGGGTGCTTGGTCCCCTTTTCTGCGCCAGTTGGAACAAGAATCTGTGCGGTTGAAGGAAGACATTCCTGATGGACTGCCAAATGGCATAATCCACGGTGACCTGTTTCCTGACAACGTTCTCGGCACATCTGGAAAAGTGCTCGCGGTGCTCGACTTCGAGGAGATATGCGTGGGAGCGATTGCACTCGATCTGGTGATGGCCTTCGTTGGCTTCGGTTGGCAGAATGGTGAGCCGGTAACAGAACGCTGGCAAGCGATATTGTCAGGTTATGAATCTGTACGGAAATTAACCGGAGCCGAGCGAACCGCACTGCCTATTCTGCATCGCTTCGCCACATTGGCGGTTGCCGCCTGGCGCTATTGGCAGTTCGTGATGAACATCCCCGATACCGAGCACGCTGACCGCTATCTCGAGATGACTGCTCGCCTGGACAAGCCGCTCCCGTTCTGACCCTAAAGCCTGAGAGCGGGATTGCCGGCGTAGGTCCCGGAATCCGTGATGTCCTTGATCACGACCGCCCCTGCTCCAATGACCACGTCATCGCAGATGCTGACGGGCATGATGGTGGCGTTGGTGCCGATGCTGACCCGATCTCCGACGACTGTCTCCTTCCACTGTGTCTTGTCACCTCTGGC
>CATMIM010000060.1 GCA_950068635.1 uncultured Candidatus Poseidoniales archaeon | reverse complement strand
TCGACAACGACCTGCGCTTCGACCTCGATCCAGGTCACTTCACGGCGATCGACCTGGCCACCGGCCAGAACCTGTACAATGAGGAGGGGGAGCAGCGGACCATCGCGGCTGGTCAGGTCGTCCGCGTCAACGGGCGCATCCTGTTCAGCGAGGACCACGCGCCTGCGCCTGAGGGGGCGTTCGACATCGTGGTCGGAAACCTCGAACTCGAATGGAGAGCAGTGCCGCGCGAGGGTGGCGAGTTCACCGTCGACATCCTCGTCCCGAACGTGCGCAGCGGACACCTCGACATGTTCGCATGGTTGGAGAACCTTCCCGGATTGGCGACTGACCAGACACCTGAGCCACCGCGCATCCTGCTCGAGGTGGACGGCGTTCTGCCGGTGATAAACTCCATTCTGCCCTCTGGGGACATCCCACTGTCGGACGCCGGGGCGATTGCCGTGTTCCTGAACACCAGCGACGCTTCAG
This sequence comes from uncultured Candidatus Poseidoniales archaeon, assembly GCA_950068635.1. Lineage (GTDB taxonomy): Archaea > Thermoplasmatota > Poseidoniia > Poseidoniales > Thalassarchaeaceae > JAKUTA01. Next base: position 6,166 of record CATMIM010000060.1, on the reverse strand, counting down.
GTTTCGATCCCGAGCGACCGGCGGTGCTGCACTACATCGTGCGCGCTGGCGAGTCGGAGGTGGCACGTGGCAGTTACGAGTTGCGCACCCTTCTCCAGCAGTACGGTTACGGACACTGGACCGACACCATCGACATCACCGACGGTGGGGTGACCGAACTACTGCCAGGCTACCTGGTGGATGTCTGGGTGACCGGGGCTGATGCTGCAGGTAATCCGTATGTGTCGGAGAACAACACCGAGGCGACTCCGATCGAGACCTGGCGCCTCGTGCGCGTCGGCCCGGATGTGGACCTGTTCGAGACGGACATCAGTTGGTCGGATGCGACTCCTGAATCGGGTGACAGGGTCACGTTGACGATCATCGGAACCAATACCAATGACGAGGAGGGCAACCTCACTTTCGCTCTCCAGAGGAAGATCGGCAACGGCGTCTGGATCGATGTCGATGACGCTTGGACAGAGGTGACCCTGCGGCCCCAAGCGGGCTTCATCGGGGAGATCATCATCGACACCGAGGAGGTAGAGGAGGAGACCGTCGAACGCTACCGTCTGGTTGTGCGCGACGGACATGTGGTGCTCGACCGCATCTCGATCGACCCGCTCATCCTACAGCCTCCGGTGGCCCGCGACGCGGCCGCGATGAGCCAGCAGTTCACCGAGAACATGGGTACGATCATGCTCTACCTCTTCTTGATGGTGGCACTCATCACCATCGTAGTGCTCATCGTGATGAATCGCAATCTCGGGCAGTTGGAACCCGAGGCTTCACCAATCGACCAGACGGTTGACGTCATCGCCGACATGAGCGCGCCTCCGCCCCCACCGGAAGGGTTCGATCCCGACGCGCCTCCACCGGAGAAAGCCCCAGCACCACCCGAAGGGTTCGATCCGAACTCGCTACCCGTGGGTGCGACTCCACCCCCTCCACCGGGCGGTGCGGCATCCCAGGCCGCGGGTGATGCGGACGCACAGTCGGGTTCGGAGGGCTGGACTGACATCCAGTTGCTGGCGCAGGGGTGGACGCATGAGCAGGTGGATGCCTGGAAGGTGCAGCAGCAGGAAGGGAAGGCGGCGCTGGCGAAGATGAAATTCTCTGAAGCGGTGCTCGAACGGGTGATGACGGAGCATGGAATCGCCGACCGCGAAGCATTCCTGACATACGCGGTGGCGTTTGACGCTGAAGGAAACAACTACCTCAACGCCGATGAACTCGAACGCGCTGCCCGCTGGTTCACTGGAAAGGGCGACGAGTGAATCCCCGCTCTGGAACCGTACCGACAGGGAGGGTCTGATTGGATACCGAACCTCCCGAGCCGGAATCACCTCCTTCCGCGGACGCCCCCACCGCCAGCAAACTGCTGTTCCTGCAGGAACGGATGGTGAACTTCACCCAGCAATATTCGATGCCTGTCGTCGAGGTCAGCCTGGTGCTCTCGAAATACACCAAGCAGATCAGCACGCACCTCTCCGCCCACGCTGCTGAGCAGGGAGAGGAGCTGCCAGAACGCCTCAGCCAACCATGGCCATTGGAGGTTGGTGATTCTACCATGGACGATGGCCAAGGCACCCAGTTCGACCTCGACAAGGTGCTCGACATGGTCGATGGGGAACGCATCGACATCTTCGACACGATCATCCGCAACGTGATCAACGAATGCGAATTGCCATTGACGGACGCGTTGCTGTTCATGCGCGAGTGGGAACATCTGGTGCGCAGCCAACTCGCAGGCGCGAGCGGTCCTGGTTCCCTGTTCTCGCCGGTCGAATATCCAGACGACTTCTGACGTCAGGCGGCGACCGAATAGTCATCTGCGACGGACAGCATCGCAGTCTGGTAGGCGTCGAAGATGGACCATAGCCAGAGAAGCGGCCAGAGCAGCGCGATGAGCAATGGGATCTGCAGCATCGCCCAGTCGAATCCCTTGCGATGCTGGCGGTTGAAGTGCTGGCCGAGGAACAGGAACGGAACGAACGCCAGCGCGGTGGCGACCAGCGGACGTAGCGCCCCCCAAGCACCCAGACCTCCGGTGAATTCACTCCAGATGACCAGCAGTACCCGGAAAGGGGTCTGCCAGCGGGGCGAATCGGCCAACCTCTCAGCCAACCGCCCCTGGAAACCACCCTGCATGCCGTCGGACGCCATCTTCACTCACTCCCGCGCCCTCATTGCCCTTCAGCCCCACGGCTCTTCGTGTCCTGCGGGAAGGGGTTCGTAGATGCCCTCGTCACTCATCAGCAAGCGGACCCAGTGCAGTCCCAGCAGGGCCAACATCCCCGCAAGTACGAAGATGACCAGGTGGAACGGCACTCCGCTGCGAGTGGCGATCTCGTCGAACCCGACCGTGAAGCGCCAAGCGGTGAGACCGGACAGGGCAGCGGCGACGAACACGATCACGATACGTCGCTTCTTCTGCTGGGGTGTCAGGATATCCCAGTCGGGAGGGTCGATCTCCATGTTCAAGGCTGCGCGCAGCCACAATGGCAGCAATCGCCGGAAACGGTTGATGGACTGCGAGCAGAGCCACAGCCCGGCTCCGCAGAAGAACAGGAACATGTCAGCTTCGAACAGCGCGTTCATGACAGCGATCACCCCTACCGCGTACAACAGCCCATCAGCGAGCATCAGGCTCGAATACTCCCTGACTCCGGTCCCCTCATCCTGCATCGCATCCCGTGTCCCGGCCAGGGCGAAATGGTCCAAGTCCTCGTCTGACATCTGGTCCCAGTCGTCCATAACCCCCAACTCCGCTCGGCTCTCCCTCCTTGCCAGCGATAATCTATGTCCTGCCTCCACGCCCGCGCGCCGGATTGCCGGGGGTGACGCGGATGCGCAGGGTGTTGGTGACCGGATTCGAGCCGTTCGAAGGTAACGAGCACAACATCTCGGGAGAGATCGCACAGCATCTGGATGGAGCGACAGAGGTGGTGGAGCTCGGTGTCTCTCCTGGACAGCAGGGCGCCGAATCGCGTTCGGTCGAGGTGAATTGGGAATGCCGTGTGCTGAGCGTCGATGAGGCGGGCAGCCGCGAGGTTTCCGACCTGCTTGAAGGCGGGGAGGAGTGGGATGCGATTCTGCAGCTCGGCTTCGCCGAGCGTCGCAGCCGACTGTGCCTTGAGTCCGGTGCCGTCAACGAGGCCAATTTCCGCATACCGGACAACAGCGGCCGTCAGCCATCAGAGTCGTTCATCGACGAAGAAGGTCTTCCGTTGCAGTTGACCACCGCACCCCTGAAGATGCTCCTGACGGAATTCGATTCAGATTCGGACGTGCGAAAATCGGACGATGCTGGCAGGTTCGTGTGCAACGAGACCTGCTACCGCACCCTACGCACGATCGACCGCTTGGGCAGGCGTGACCGCCACGGCAGACCCCTGCCCGCCATCTTCGTCCACGTCCCTCCTGCTTCTCAGGTGTCCTTCGAGCGTCAGGTGGAGTTGGTACGACGGGTTGGCGCGCTGCTCACCCAGCGACCACGGCTCAGGGTCGTGGCAGGCATCATCCTTGCAGACGACGACCGTGTTCTGGCAGCCCGCCGGGCTCCTGATGAGGCGATGCCCGGAAACTGGGAGTTTCCCGGTGGCAAGGTCGAGCCGGGTGAGTCCGAGGCCGAGGCGGTGGAGCGTGAGATCAGCGAGGAGTTAGGCGTCGAGGTGCGGCCTTTGCGTTGTCTGGAACGGCTGGAGCATGGCTACCCGTCGATGGTCGTCGACCTCTCCTTCTGGTTGTGCGAGCCCGTGGGCGCACTGGGGGAGTTGCGCCTGACCGCCCATGACCAGACGCGCTGGCTGGAGAACGACGACCTGACCAGCGTCGAGTGGCTGGAGCCGGACATCGACTTCATCCGCAGACTGCAGTCAGATGGCTTGTCCAACCTCAGGCGGCCGGCCTGACATCCTAGTCATCGAACCACTCGCGTACACTGCCATCGCTGCGCATCGCCACTTCATCCGCTACGTTCCGGGGCACGGAGCCGCGCCCGGGATGCCAGGTGAACTGTTCAATCCACTCAGCCAGCCCCTCTCCGGCGATGCTCACCTCGAATGTTCCACCGAGCACTCTCTCTCCCGGGAGGACGAACGCCACCTTGCCTGCCAACGCAGCCTGGCGTGAGATCGAGAAGCAGGTGCTCTGGCCGTCCGCATCGAGTGCGAACGCCATGGCATCGAGCGCCGTGTCACAGATGCGTTGTTCCTGCAACCGCTCCTGCAGATGGTCGAGATCCACCTCCTGCGCACACAGCACGCCTTCCCCTGATGAAGTCGGGAAGGTCGCTCCTGACTCCGTCACCGGCAGTTCGGAGTCTGGGAACAGCCGCAGGAGGGCGGCGAGCACGAGATCCGCGTCATCGGCGGGACCGATCCCGGTCTCGACGCTCGCTCTGACCATCGGCTGACCTCGGTGACATGCGAGCCCCCTCCGGATGATGAATCCTGCCTACGGCTCAGTGACAATCTTCACAACCGGTCCGCCAGCAGCGTCGGCGAAGCGCATGGTGGAACATCCTCTGGTGGCGACCGTCATCCCGGTGTGGCAGGAGGTCGATCACCTCGAGCGCTGCCTCGCATCGTTCATCGCACAGGATTGGCCGGCGGACAGACACCTCATCCAGGTTGTCGACGGGGGGAGCAGCGATGGCACGCGTGACATCGTGAAGCGGTTGGCGGAGGAGAGTGAAGCAGCGGGCGGTCCCCGAGTCGTGCTGCTGGACAATCCCGACAGATTCGTTCCCCACGCGCGCAACCTGAGCCTCGCGAGCCTTCCAGAGGAGGTCGAACTCGTGCTGGAGATGATCGGGCATGTGTGGGTGCCCGTGAACCACCTGAGTCAGCGGGTGGCGGACCTGTTGGATCTGGAGTCAGAATCGAAGAAGGAAGGACGGCGATTGGCGGGAATCGGCACTCTCGTGCGCGAATCCGACGAGAATCTGGGTCTGGTCGGCCGCTGGGTGGAAGCCACCTTACAGAATCCGATGGCCAGCGGCAGGGGACAGTTCGCCCAGTTCCGCGGTCGCGAGCGGACGCATGTGCCTCCGTTCACCCTCTACCGGCGAGAAGCGCTGGATGAGGCGGGCGGCTGGGATGAGCGCTTCATCACGACGCAGGACTCGGAGTTGAACCATCGGCTCGAGCAGTCGGGCTGGGAGTTGTGGCGCTCTGATGTCTCATATTGTCGCATGGCGAAGCGGAGGACTCTGGGTGGGTGGCTGAAATTCGGTCATCGCTACGGGTTCTGGCGCATGAAGCACCTGCGTCTCGCCCCGCGCCGGGCCTCGCTGTTGGAGTTCCTCCCGTGGGTCGGGCTGCTCACCACCCTGTTCCTTTGCTGCACTGGTCTGAAGTTCACTGGCCTCGGGCTCACCGATGTGCCAATCTGGTTGATCCCTCCGCTCACGTATGCCGTGGTGCTCGCGCTCCACGGCCTGTTCGAATCGGTCACGCGGCAGCAACCATCCTTGCTGATCGGGATGCCGTTGATGCTGTTCCTGCTGCACGTCACCTTCTCCATCGGGTTGCTGGACGGGCTCATCCGCAAGGGACGCGCCCCCAAGGACCGCGTCAACTGACACTCCGACCCTCTTGGCAGTGCCATTCGCTTGCACCAAACATTGAACGGGAACTGTGGCGTCGAACCATTCGGTTCGCATGGCTGAGGACAAGAACGAGATGACCGCGTGGGCGCTGCTCATCACTCCGGCGATCATCGTCGCCATCCTGCATTCGATCATCCCGGCAGCGAGCCACTACGTCGACCTGACCTGGGAGAAGGTGGTGATGTACCTCACCGCGCTGGCTCTAGGATTCCTGCTCTTCCGTCGCTCGCGCAAGGTGCTCGACCACGAGTTCTTCCGCGCCAAGAGCATCAAGGGTCTGCGCAAGGCGTACACCGCCGAGGACCGCGGCCTTTGGACCAAGGCTGATTCGGCGATGGCTCAACTGGAGCGGGACGCTGAAGGGTACCTCGCCACCGACGATGATGCTGGCAGGGACAAAGGCAAGCTCACTGACGAACTGGCAGGCAGGTCGATGTCCGGCAAGCCAGAGGAGGAGGAGAAGCCTGAACTCGAGATTCGAATGCTGTCCGAAGAGGATCACGTGCGTCGTTCCACCGGCCGCATGTCTGGGGAAGGTCTGGAGGACCCGATGGCCGCGATGGCCGCGTCCGA
>CATMIM010000059.1 GCA_950068635.1 uncultured Candidatus Poseidoniales archaeon | reverse complement strand
GGTCGTATCCGACGGGGATGGTGGACTGGATAGACTGCTCACCGCAGCCGGTCGGGGCGTCCCGTTCGCGGTGCACGCTCACGGCGACAACGAGCAGGAATGGCGCACTCTGCTCACCGCCTTCGCTGATTCCGCCTCCCCGCCCCCGCTCATCCTCACTCACCAGACATCGACCACTCTGCGCGGCGCGGACAATCCCGGCGGATTCACCGATGGGGACAGGGCCGCATGCCTGCTAGCCGCACTCGGGTGCGCCCGCGCCGACATTCGGCTGCTCGGCTTCCAGAGCGACGTGGTCGGACGCTGGAGCGGGGACACCGACGGGCAAATCAAACTCAAGAAACTGAAATGGATGGATGAGGTTCTCGACATCCTGTTCAAGGGCCGGTGAGACGCATGGAGGAGGAGGTCGAACAGAAGGAATCTCGTCAGGAACGAAAGTCCCCTGCGAAACTGAAACCCGTTCGCCCGTGGACCGCGCTGATCCTCTGGCTGCTGCTCAATCTCATCTGGATCGGCGCTCTGCCGATGGCCACCGAGCATCCCGTGATGGAGCCTGATTCGGGATTCCGGGAGTGGCATGAAATGGAGGTGCCTGAAGTCCTCGGGCGGGACCTGCCGCTGCACATCGAGTGTTCATTCGAACCTGAGACCGCGGCGGGTGAGAGCGTGCGTGTGGTGTGGAGCCTGAAGGAAGATACCGTTGAGGACCCGATGGAAGTCAGGACGTGGGATGCCAATCTCGGGGATGACTGCGCGGCATCGGACCATACCGTGCCAGGAGGCGTCTACGTGCTGCACGTCGAGCTCTTCTACGCCAATGGCACCAAGGTCGACCGCAGCAACGTGGCCGAGGTGTCCGACATCGACTTCCACATGCAGTACTGGATCTACCAGCCCTTGCGCACGGAGGGCTTCATCGCCGCCAACCTGCTGGGCTTCACCGTCCTCGTGTTCGACCAGTCGATCCGCCATCTGAGGAGAAGGCGCAAGTTGCTCAAGATGACCAACCTGCCACTGCACAAACTGCGGCAGAGGGAGGAGTGGGAGCAACTCGTCGACTCGATGGAAGGCGGGGACGAAGCGGATGTGGAACGATTCGTGATGCCCACAGACAATACGGCCGAGGCTGAACGGGAACGGCTGCGCAAGCAGTTCGCGGCGCAGGAGGCTGAGAGGGAAGCTGCCGAAGAGGAGGAATCCGAGATTCCTGAGGAGGCGGAGAAGGATCTCGTCGGCGAGTTCGAGGGGACGGAGGAGGGGCTCAAGGGCGAGCTCAAGGCCGATGAGGACCTCCGCACCGTGCGCGACATCTGGCGGCGCATCGAAGAGGACGAGGGCTGATTTCATTCTCATCAAACGGGATCTGCAGGACGGGTGGCGATACGCGCGCGCGTCAGCCGTCCCCGCCCGCGAACATGCCTGTGAACGGTTCACAGAGAGCCTGTTAGTTCTGATTACATGATGAACCTTGCATCACAAGGTTAATAGTAAACTTGTGACACAAGGATTCTCAACGGAGATGGACCCGACACGAAATGGGAACAGCCGAGAGAAACTGGATGGATTGATGATGAACAAAAATCTGAGAGCTCCGAGCGCACTGCGCTCGAGCATTATGGTACTGATGATGCTGCTCGCCGCGCTCAGCGCGCCGGCAGTCGAATGGCAGACAGAAGGAGAGGACGATTCCGAGCTTCGGGCGGCGCTGATGGCGCTGCTCGGCCCGATCGGGACCGCGGCGGCAGCCGACTTCGAGTCGGACACGAGCCTCAATCCCGCTGATCACATCGAGGTGATGACCAGCACGGAGTATGGCGAGAACATCCGTCTCGTCGACTCCTGGGAGGACAACGACGACGAGGAAGACGACTGGTGCATGGGTGATTTCTTCATGATCAACGTCACCCAGCGCTTCTCCTACTTCGCTGTCTGCTGGGGCTCTGAAGAGAACCCAGGGCCGGTGACCATCGCTGCGCTCGAGGTGCAGTACCTCGGCGGAATCACGCTGGAGGACTTCCCGGTCGAGGGGATGTCCGTTCCCGGCGTGCCTCTTCCGATCGCCACCGTGTTCGCAACGAGCCTGGTGCACATGATCGAGTTCGAGGACACCGGCACGCCCGAGGACCCAGCCAACACCAGTGGCAACGGCGTGTTCGACTTCACCCGCAGCGGGGAGGGACTGTCTGACTTCGAGATGACGTCAGCCGAGGATGTCCACGCTGGAGTCGACCTGTCGAACCTCGTCTGGGAGATGACCGATGACGGAATCGAGGAGTGGTCCCATGTAGAAGGCAGGGAGAACGAGATGGGCTGGAACTTCACCATCGAGGCGACCGACGTCGACTACGACGGTGACGACATCTGGTGGCTGCTCGGCGGCAACGACGACGTGGTCGAGCGCATCGCCTACACCTTCCACCTCGGGGTCTCCATCGACGAGGTGACCGACGAGGTCATCCCCTGGTGGACCGTCACCCTCGACCCGGTCGAGAACAAGAGCTGGGATAACGACGAGATCCCCTACGAGGTCGAGAGCATCGGTGAGCAGCAGAACCTGACGTGGTCCGGCGTACGGGTCGCTACCGACTTCAAGTACGACCAGACGATCGACGGCTGGGACTTCCACACACCTGACTCGCTGCTGATGGTCGAGTCGATCATCATCCGCGGCTCGTTCACCTTCGGGATCATCAGCGACTTCATGGACGAGGTCTCCGGCCAAGTCGGTGCGTTCGACGAATCGATGGCCTACGACGCCGACGAGGAGGACGAAGTCGTGCTCGGCACGGGCGATGTCCGTGGCGTGAACAAGGTCACCGGAACCAACGTCGAATGGCGCCACGACTTCCGCAAGGTGCCCGACGTGCTGCACTGGGTCGACGAGGCCGAGATCAGCGATGGCGATGGCAACGTCTCGATGGCGAACGTCACCTTCCAACTGCACGCGTCCGAAGCGTTCGCGGAGAACAACGATGATGTCAGCGTGGCGGTCTACATCGCTCTGGGCGGCACGATCTACCCGGCTGCGGAACACATCTTCCACGACCCGGGCTATTCCGCCAGCATCAACATCATCCAACTCGGCATGGCCCTGCTGTCCGGCGAGATCGTCGGGCTGCAGTTCGTGGCCGTCACGCTGCTGGGCGTGCTCGGACTGATCGGCATCACGCTGCGCAAGCGGAAGGCCCGCAACGTGCTGGCCATGGTCGCCGCCACACCGACGGCCGCCGCTGCGCCAGTGCTCGCCGCAGCTGTTCCCGCGACGGTTGCTGCGCCGGCGGTCGTGACTGATCCGATGCTGTCTTCCGCCCTGCCGGGGATGCTGGACCTGGACTCTGATCCCCCGTCTGGAGGCGGGGCCTCCGGCCCTCTCTGGTGACGGACCGCCCACGAGTGCGAACCCCATACGGAGGGAAAGGCATGGTGTTCAAGACCCGTTCACCCTCGCAATCCGGAGTTCCCACAGACATGTTCCACAAACCCCCGGAGCAAATGTGATGCGGGGCGAATGCTATGACAGACGACCGAGGATGCGCTGCAGCGAACGGGTGTAGAGATGGCGCGCAGACCCGATGCAGTGAGCGAACTGAGGCGCGGTGCGCTCGAGCTCGCGCTGCTCGCGTTTCTCGACCGCGGACCGAGTTTCTCAGGCGCGATCCTCGATGGGCTCGCAGAGGCGACCAACGGCGGGATGGCCCTGACCGAAGGCGCTCTCTACCCTGCATTGGGCAGACTGGAGAAGAACGGGATGCTCGAGCCTGAGTGGCGCAAGGAAGTAGAAGGAAGGAGGGCGCGCAAGTACTACTCACTCACCGATGAGGGAAAAGAGAGGCTGGTACAATTGAGTAAGGCATGGGCCGAACTCGCAGATGGCATGCAGAAACTGATCGGAGGTGAAGACTGAATGGAACTCGACGCCTACCTGAAGCAGGTGCGCAAGGGCATGCGCGGTGTGGCCAAGCGCCACAAGAACGCCTTCGTCGACGAGGTGGCTGCTGGTGCGGAATATCGCGGTGTGGTGCCCACTGAGGACCCGCGTGCGCTCGGCCGCGCCATGCGCCAGGTGCACGGCATCTCGATGTGGTTGCGCATGTTCTTCTGGATCACGGCGTTCCCGCTCGGGCTGCTTTCAGTGCCGTTCATAGAAGCGTGGTATCCAGCCTTCCCGGCCACACTTTTCCTGATGCTGGCCACCGTCTGGGTGCTGCTGGCAGCCTACTACGGAGGCAGGATATCGGGGCTCATCACCGGCATCTCCGCCGCGCTGCCACGCATCATCGGGCTGATCCTGTTCAGCCTCGGACTCGATCTGGTGAACTCGATCTTCTCAGGCTACCAGGTGACCGGGGGCATCCTGTTCGGTGTGTTCCTCACCTCGGCTATGCTGCCGCTGCTAGGCTGGCTTGCGGGTGGGCGCATCCGCCGCCCTGAGTGACCCCCGCAGATCACGACAGGACGGGGAAGGCCCGTTCTAAGTGAGGACCGCAAGTGAATGCGACCCAGGCCTGCCGAGACAACCTGAGGAGGACAGGTGATGAATGACGCCCCGGTCTGGCCATGGGGGGCCAACTTGCCAGCGCGTTATAAGCGCTGACCCGGATGACGGGAAAATCACCACTCCAGAGGGAGGAAACCGGGGGGCCGGGTTCCTCAGACGAAGTCGTCGAGGGTGTAGACCTTGATGCGCTCGTTGGCGAACAATCCGTCGAGTGTCTCGGCGAGCCAGAGGTACTTCTGCTGCGTGTATTCCGACGTGTCGTAGGTGTCCATCACGTGCTGTGCCACCTTGACGTACTTGCGCACGGCTCCCTCTGACACCGTCATGATCAGGTTGCCCCCACACAGGTCCTGCCCGCTCGAGCGCCCCCACAGTCCCGCCTTCCTGCCTCCACGGCGGCGGCGGATGCACTTGCCGGCCAGCGGGAGGCGGCGATACGAGTAACCACATCGGCCGCACCTGACCTTCTGGCGGGTGAAAGCGATGAGGTTGCCGCGCATGTCGGGGAAGAAGTGTCCCTCCACGACCAGTGAGGCGACGGTCTCCACGTCCACCGAGCGCAATCTTCCCGCCAGTTCCAACTGGGCGTTCATCTTGTCCACCATCGTCTCCAGGATCTTGTACGCAGAATTCTTCGGTCCCGCGTCCAGGGCGTCCAATCCATGCGTGAACCCGTAACCGCGAACTGCACCGATGCTGCCGATGCGCCGATCGGCGTAGTCCATGCTGTCTTCAAGCTCCTCGGGGTGCGGCTGTGTGAGCGTCGCCTCGAAGAAGCGGCGGTCGTAGAACCAGGCGCAGTCGACGTTGAGCGCTTCCTTGTCGAGCTCGGTCGGGTTGAGCCGTGTGGTGAGCACCAGCGGGGCGTCCATGCGGCCGCCGCGGTTGGCGGGCAGGATGTCGCGAGAGAAGTTGAGCAGGCCGTCGAGCAGCAGCATGATCGAATCTTCATCTCCATCGCAATTTCTCCGTTTGGCGGCATGGAACAGAGTGTGGGCGTATCCAGCAGAGGCGTTGGTGAATCCGATGATGCGGCACAGCACCCCACCTGAGGTGTGCGGCGCGAGCCCGATGGCGAGTTGGCCGACGAGGTCTGATTCGGTCTCCACGGAGTAGAACGTGTCGAGACCGTAGAAGCGGGTGAGCAGGTCGTCGATGAAAGCGCAGATGGCGATCAGGTGCTCTGTGGAATTACGCGAGGGAATCATGTCCTGCGGATAGAGTTCGAGCAGTTGCTCGTCGGAGGTCATCGGCTCACCGTCGATGTCGTGCGTGTAGCCGAGTTCCTTCAGTTGCTTCCAGGATGTGCCGATCTCACACGGCCGGAAATGAGTCACTGGCACGTCGCTCATGTCGAAACGGATGGTGCCATCGCGGAACACTGGCAGTCCATGCCTCGCCCGCAACACTCCCTTCTCCAGCGGCTCGGGGGTGCAAGCGGCCGAAATCAGTCCCTTGACGCACTTCACCTTCTTCGGCAGACGGTCGAGTCCCAGACCCAGGCGCACCGACTCCAGAATCTGTGGCAGGGGCAGCGATTGATACTCGCCTCGGCGGCGCCATCTGGAGGAGCGTCTCTGCTGCTTCTGGACCGTGCGGCCACCGCAGGTTGCAGGCTCGTCTGGCACGAGTCTATGATGGCAGTTCAGCAGCGGGGAGGGTCGACCGCAGCGGACGCATTCGCGCACTCCCAGTTGCACGCGCAGCGAGCCACGTTCGGCGGCGGCGGAAAGCAGACGCTGCGGGCCGCCTTCGGTGGCGATCGGGAACAGAGCGTGGACGGCGGGCTTCATCTCGCGGTGCTTCGCCTTCTCCGGTCGCGCCATGCGCGCGCCTATGCGCACCGGCGCGGCGTTCTCCCAGCGGAGCTCGCTGATGCGGCGCACCAGCCACAGCGAGCCGTCGACCTCATGCTCGTCGAGCAGCGTCTCGGCCGCGTCGAGCCGCTCCGCATCCACGGGACCTTCGTCCTCGATCTCTGCGGCGGCGGCCTCTCCGGCACGCTCAGTGGCGGCGATGCTCTCACCCCGCTGACGCGCTGCCGTCTCCGCCTGGGTGCGCACGGCGTCCTGCTCCGCTCCGAGCAGTTCCTTCCTGAGCCGCTCGTTACCCACCAACTGCCGCGAGTGCGCGAGCC
>CATMIM010000058.1 GCA_950068635.1 uncultured Candidatus Poseidoniales archaeon | reverse complement strand
GGGAGCCTGTGCCTCGGCGATGGTGCCGAAGATCTTGTTCTTGCTGAAGTAGTAGCCTCCGGTGAACAGCACCTCCCACGCGGAGGTGTCCTGCAACACGTCGACGATGAACCAGCCAGCCGCGCCGATGGCCCCGAGCCCGAGCACGATGTACTGTGGATTGATCTTGGATTCGTAACTGGCGAGGAACATCCAGATGAACAGCAGACAGGCAGCGAGCGCACCGAAGTACCATTCGATGGAGAAGTTCACGCCTCCGGCGATGATCAGCATGCCGATGATCGCAGGTCCGGCGATGACCAGCCAAGGAAGGTCACGACTGGCGGAGGCGATGTATCCTGTGACGAACGTGAATACGAGGATGTAGAACATCGGCTGGAAGCCGCTGGCGTCCCACACGAGTTTCAACTCCATGTGGGCGTAGAACGGGAGTGGCAGCAGGAAGGCACTGACCATCATCGCCAGCGCAGCGACCGTGAGTGGCATGCTGTCACGACGTCTGAACATGTTCAGCAGAACCTGGGTGAAGAAGGCTGCATACAGGATGGCGAGACCATAGACGAAACCCTTCCATCCAAGCGCGACTGTGGCGAACGCGAAGCCAGCGAGAATCGCATTGGAGATCGCGGTTGGACGCTGTTCGAACGTCGCCTTCACTCCCTTGAAGAAGTAGGAGGGTCTCCACGAGGAGTTGGCCACGAGTTTGTCGCTGCTCGCAGCATCGACCGCCTTCAGCCAGAAGTAGAACCCGAGCGTCAAGAACAGAATGACGAACGCGTCGTGGTCCGCCATCGCGAACGTGCTCTTGGAGACGTGCCCCGGCATCAACGCGATCAGCCAAGCAGCCACTGCACCGGTGCCCTTGCTGAAGAAGCGCCGACCGATGGCCGCCATCGGCAGCACCGTGAGGGTGCCGTAGATGACTGGCAGAGAGGCCACTGACCACCAGACCGCTTCTTCCGCGGGCACTCCGAGGATCGGAGCGAGCAGCATACCTCCGACCGCCATGCTCCAGGCGAACAGCGGCGGCCGCGGATTGATCGCTCCCAAAGGATAGGAGCGGTCCATGTCGATGAGGAAGTGGCTGTGCTGGGCTAGGATGTACTCCACAGCGCGCATCATGTACCACGGGTCAGAACCCCCGGTCAGGTCCCACTCATGCGTCCCGCTGGCGTTCATCGCCGGAGTGACGCTCCAGACTGAGCGGATGATCAGCGCGACCAACATCGCGCCGGACAATGTGATCCCGTACCAGTGTGCGGACCACCAGAGACGGGCCGGGCCGGGTGAGCGCCGCGGTGAGGTGTCACCGAGCTTGCCCATGACCCCGAGGATGATGGCAACCGAGTTCACCCAGAAGAAGATGAAGAACCAGACGAACAGGCCATTGCTTCCTTGGAAGTATGAATGCCAGTCAGCGGAGCCGGTCAGGATGAGACCCTTCTCCTGCAATCCCGAGAGAGAGAACAGCAGCCAGTTCGAAAGTAAGATCGTTGCCCGCGTCTTCCAGCGCTCGGAGATGAAGAACATCGCCAGCAGCGAGAGGACACCGGTGAACAGAGCCCACCAGATGCTCATGTGGTCGCCAGCCAGCCGCGCACCCTCATCCGAGGAGAAGAAAGAGGCGAGCACGGTGATGTGGGCGAGCATCCAGAGTGCGAATCCGGCATAGAGGGGCCATGTCGTGCGGGGGTCGAGGCGTTCTGGGAGGTTGACGAACCAGCCACCGCGACCAGCGGGCAACAATCTGCCCCGCAGGGCGAACGTGGCGAGCGCACCGGCCAGCATGCTGACCATCCAGGCGTTGAAGAACAGGAAGCCGACCGCCTCTCGGTGTCGGTCCAGATGTCCCCAGTAGGAGCTGTCAGCAACATCGAGTGCCGGCAACCAGGCGCCGCCCACCCACTGTGAACCGTCGAATGTGGGTGCAACCACAGCTGCGAACGACAGCGCGGCATAGAATCCCATCACCGTCCAGGTGAGGATGTTCGCCTCCTCGGAACGACCCGCTCGGTCGAACAGATGCACGCCGAGCGCGAGCACGACGAAAAGCAGACCGAGAAGCGTGTCTCCGATGACCAGCTGCGGTATGGCTGCCGCCAACACCAGCGGCGTGAAGATGAACAGCGTGACACGGGAAGGCTTGACCCCGAGGCCGGAGAAGATGATGCGGGGGGTGACCCCGAGCAGGGCTCCGATTGTCAGCAGAACGAACGGAAGCACCTGAGTCATCACGGCTGTCTGGCTGTCATACGTCACGCCCAGCGGGTACATCGTCATCGTCAGCAGCAGTAGCACGACCCCGGCTAGCGGGGCCGCGAACAGACTGCGCACGATGCTGACACCCGAGGACGTGCTGTCGTTGTCGTCCATCGTTTTCCCTCTTGAAAGACAGTCGTCAGACTGTCGGCGTCGCCGCCACCTAGCAATGTGGTTTAACGGTTGTCACACGCGGGCGCGAGGTGCATCGCCTCAGTGCCACGATTACGCCAAGGATTCTCGGTCTTCGGCGAATATGTTCCCGCGGTGGTATGGCAGACTCATATCACAGCGCACGGTGTCCGATGTCCCTGCGGTAATGCGAGCCTTCCAACTCGATTCCAGCCAGCAGGTCATAGGCGGCATCGCGCGCCTCCTCGAGGCTGGAGCCAATCCCTGTGCTGGCGAGCACTCTGCCCCCGGATGCCACCAGCCTGCCCTGTTCATCGTGGCCTGTGCCGGCGTGATGCACCAGCGCGCTGCTGCCAGCGTCGACCAGCACTTCAGACGCGAGTGAGATCGGCAGCCCTGTCCGCGGAGGGCCGGGATACCCTTGGGAAGCGAGCACCACGGTGAGCGCGTGAGAATCAGAGAACTCGGGAGTCGTGTCAGCAACCCGCCCCTCCGCCACCGCGAGCAACAGCTGGTAGAGGTCGCTGGAGATCAGTGGAATCGTGACCTGTGTCTCCGGGTCGCCGAAGCGGACGTTGTACTCGACCACGTACGGGTCATCATCCTCATCGATCATCAGTCCGACGTAGAGACATCCGCGATACGGGGTCTCCTGTGCTGAGAGCCACCCATGCATCGGCTCCACGATGCGCTCGAACACCTTGTCGCGCACCGCATCCGTCACCACCGGCGCCGGCGCGTAGGCACCCATTCCCCCGGTGTTCGGACCGGTGTCTCCCTCACCCACCCGCTTGTGGTCCTGGCTGGCTGGGAGTGCCACCCAGCCGGATTCATCGAGCAGCACGAGCATGCTCGCTTCCTCACCCGAGAGGAACTCTTCGAGCAGCACGAAGGAGTCCGAGTCGATGGCTGATGCGATCGCCTCGCGTGCGACGTCACGCTCGTCGGTGACCGTCACTCCCTTACCGCCAGCGAGAACATCTCGCTTCACCACCCACGGAGGTTGGAAACTGTCCAGGGCTGCTTCGATCTGGGTCGCATCATCGATGATCTGCACGCCCCCCGTGGGCACCCCGTTCTGCTGCATCACCTGCTTGGCGTGCAACTTGCTGCCCTCGAGTTCCGCACCGGCGGAGTGGGGACCGAAGCAAGGTATGCCCTTCGTTCTCAGCATATCGGCAAGGCCGGCGACCAGAGGCCCTTCGGGACCGACCACGACCAGATCGCAGTCGAGTTGCTCAGCCAACTCCACCAGTCCCTTGACATCGCTGTCCGGGAGTGAATGGTTGGTCGCCATCGATGCGGTTCCGGCATTCCCTGGAACGACGTGCACCTCAGCCACCGATGGTGATGCGGCTAGACCGATGGCCAATGCGTGCTCACGCCCTCCACCTCCGACGACGAGCACGATTGCGCCTGACATCGAAGCATGTCGCGCGCGCTGACGTGATAATCATGCGCCCGAAGCCGCCACCATTCAGGAACAGCGGCCTGCGAACAGAGAATCAGTACGGGACCGATTTGAGACCGAGCTTGTATCCGACGAGGTTGAACAGCCTGTGGACGATTGGGGTGGCTATCAGGGTGGCGAGCATCGGCAGGATGAACTCGGTCTGTCCGTGCAGCGCATCGCCCAGGAACAGGAGACCGAATCCGTAGAGCAGGATGATGAATGGAAGCGTGTCCAGCAGCGGCGCCTTGCTGCTGACATCACCCTCTCGCTTCATGCCGCGGCGTCGTTTGATGAACGAGCCGACGGCATCCCCGGTCATCGTCCCGAATCCGAGCACGCAACCGAGTACGAATGCCGCTCCGTACGCGCCCCCCACCCAGAACCACACATCATCGGTCACACCTGCCAGCAGATCGACGGCGGGGCGGTCGCCAGCTAGCACTTGCCCTTTGGTCAGGTGGTGCTGCAGCATCGTGAGCAGCCCGGCGGTCATGCTCCCGCCGATGAACCCGTTCCACGTCTTGCCGTCGCCGAGCAGCCTGTTGCCATCCGAATGCAGCCTGCCGGCGTCGATGCGCTTCACGGGCATCCCGGTCAGTGCGGGGATCCACTTCCCCCACAGCATGGCGAACGTGTTGGCGAGATAGCCCGCCATGTAGAGCCAGGCAAGTGTCACCACCACCAGAAGGAACTGCTTCGCTCCGTCATAGGAGACGACCTCCTCGAAGATGCCGGACATGACCTCCGTCGGGAGCGAGCGGCCGTTGAACCTTCGTACATCGTGAGGCGGCGAATTGATGGAGTGAGCCGGCATCCCCGACGCGATGAACCCGAAGACCAGCCCATTGATCATCTGCCTGCTCCTGCTGCTGGGCTCGCTGTCCGCGCTGTCACCGCCGGTCCAAGCGACCGGCCCACCGGGCGGCAGCGATGCGATCAACATCACCGAAGACACGACCTGGGACGAAACCGGCAGCATAGACCAGCAACTGACCATCTCCGCCGGCGCCACGCTCACCATCTCCAGCGTCATCGATGTCGGGCCAGCCACGAACATCGTGGTCTCGGGCACGCTCGACCTCGCCGGCGGCTCACTCATGGCCACCGAGCCACCCTCTGATGTTCAGTGGTGGAACGCAGGAGGAGTCGCTGACCTCTGGCTTCCCACCGACCAGGTCAGCGGCAGCGGCGCGATCGTCATCGTCAGCGCGGCAGGGTTCAACCTGTCCGGATTCACGGTAGTCTGGGGGGAAGGGGCCTCCGAGCAGATGGACGGAGAGCAGCACGAGATCACACTCAACTCGTTCCCGAACGACGGGGACTGGCTAACGTTCGAAATGGAGATCGGCAGTTGGGGTGAACTGGTGCTCGACAGGATCGAGATCAGGACCGCCTCCACCATCCCGTTCGAAGCGGCGGATCTCGACGGGTCAGGTTGGGTGTTGCGTGGTGATTTCGGATTCTCTCTCGGCGTCGCCGACGGAGGGTCCCTCAGCGCCACCGATGCAGAGATCATGGGCGCTGACGTTCTGATCAGCGGCACCGCGGTTGGACAGAACAGTTGGTTCAAGCGCTCGGGGCCGGTGAATGTGCAAGGGGCACAGGCCTCACTGACTTGGAACGGAGGGGGTTTCGACAGCACACTCGATGACCATGACGTGCGGGCGGACGGTGTGGCCGCGCTCTCTTTCACAGGTGTGACAGACAGCGGGGGATTCGTCGACCTATGGGAGAGGCAGATCCCAGCCCAGGTTCTCCATTTCCCAGGAAGCGGGGCTCAATTCACTTTGAATGGGGTCGGACCGGATGAGCGCACCATCCCCGGCATCAGCACGGCGGAGGGCATATCCAACGTACCCGGAGATGATGGGCCGACCACTCGTGTGGTGGAGATCGGACAGTCCGACGGAAGCGTCTGGACCGAGAGCGCCACGATTGACAGCATCTCCTGGTTCACCGCCTGGGGAACGTACACGAGTGACGGGATTTCCCTGCCTCACTCAGCCGACGTGATAGTCGATTTCCCGCTGCCAGCGGTATCCATCTCGCAGGTGGACGTCGAAGATGAAGCACCCACTCTCGGAAGGAGGGCGTCTGTCACGGTCACCCTGGCGAACACTGGTGAGGTCCCAGCCAACGTTCCCATCGAGTGCTATGATGGAGGCGACCGGGCGGACATCTCCCCTACCTTCCCGAGCGCCATGGTCGGAGCTGACTCGGAGGCGGACGTCGACCTGAAATGGGGTCATACAGGTTCCGGTAATTCCACGCTGACCTGCTCTCCGATGCTGCCTACGCAACTCACCCGCGACGGTGCCTTCGGTGGCGGCTCAGGTGATTCGTCAGTGGTCGTTTGGGAGGTGCAGCAGGATGCAGGGATGGACCCGATTGTTATCGCACTGATCGTCGCACTCGTCGTCGGCGTACTGCTCGTTGCCGGATTCGCCAGCATGCAGGCTCGCGAGAGCATGGTGAAGGCCGAGGAACCTGAGGACATCGAACTCGTCGAACTCGTCGATGACTTGGATGAACTCGATGACGACGACTGATCAGCAAGCCTCAGTCGGCTTGTATGGCTCTGGGTCGCCGAACTCGTTGTCTGTGTCGCGGTTCTCGTTGTAATCCCACCAGAACCGATACCCCTGACTGGCATTGTCACTGAACACATCTCCGAATGGAGTATCATGGGTAATCGTGATCTCGATGGTATAGCACCCGTCACCATCGTAGAAGTCTGATCGCGGAATGTAGTTCTGCATTTCACCGAAGGCACCCAACTTCTGGCCATCGCCGTCGAGGTCGAGCCACCCGCTCTCGACCAAACCACCACCACCAGACCAGGTGGCAGTCGAGCCGTCAACGGTGACGGTTTGGAAGATGAAGACTTCTGAACCCTCGAATTCGATTGTCGCTTGGATGGTGTAGTCTGAGTTGACGTGGAGTATCATGCCGGTTGAGTTGCCGGCCACTGGGTCCGCCACTCCTGCGCCGACG
>CATMIM010000057.1 GCA_950068635.1 uncultured Candidatus Poseidoniales archaeon | reverse complement strand
AAACTCGAACTGCTCATGAAGCACGGGCTGACGGTGTTAGCGCCGATTGGGTCGCCCGAATTCTTTATGTGAGGCCGTTTCGCCAATCAAGAAGCAGGCTTGAAGTAGGGGATGCTCACACGATCGTTTGCCCGGGCGAATGTGACCTCAACGGGCATCCCAATCTCCACCGCCCCAGGTTCACACTCCACGATGTTGGTGAACATCTTTACCCCTTCTTCCAGTTCCACCAAGGCTAGAACATAGGGGCCTTCGTTGAATCCTTGAGTCCGATTCTGGTAAGTCACGGTGAAGGTCCAGACCGTCCCCTTGCCGCTGGCTTGGACCCACTGAATGTCGTTTGACCAGCAGTTGGAACAGATACCCCTGGGGTAAAACTGGAACTCGGAACACTTGTCGCACTTTTGGATCAGCAACCGGCCTTGGCGGCATGCATCCCAATACGGCTTAGTTTCTCCTACGATCGTAGGTAACGGTTTGTTCCACTCCGGCATGGTTAGTTAACCTCCGTAGGCACTAACGCGTTCCAAATCGGTGTAGGTAATGGTTTGTTCCACTCAGGCATGATTAATCCACCCCCAGAATCACGGTACCGCCGCTGTGCCTGGAGCCCAACGCGCCTCCGGTGCCGTGGCATAAAGCAATCTTACAGTCCGGCACCTGCCGGGGTGTACCCTCGAACTGGTGGCGTAATTGCCTTGTCGCCTCCAGCAACAAGAACAGGCCGCGCATCCCCGGATGGTTGGAAGAAAGCCCGCCCCCATCGGTGTTGATGGGCAATTCTCCGCCCAGCTGAATCCGGCCATTGGACACAAACTGTCCGCCCTCTCCCTTTTCACAAAAACCCAGGTCTTCAAGGGTTTCAATCACGGTGATGGTGAAAGAGTCGTAAATCATTGCCATGTCGATGTCTTTGTGGGTCACGCCGGCCATGGCGAATGCTGGCTCGTGGCTCTGCTTGGCAGCGATGTACATCAGGTCGCGCTTGCCGGCCCCTTGGTGAGCTACTGCTTCGCCTGCGCCTAATACCCAGACCGGTTTGTGTCGGCAATTCTTGGCCAACTCGGGTGAGGCCACAACCACTGCGCCGCCACCATCGGTGATTACGCAGCAGTCCATCAGATGCAACGGAGATGAGATAACGCGAGACCGCACCACATCTTCCACAGTGATGGGGTTGCGGAACAGCGCCTCCGTCTTCTGCTGGAACTGTTGCGGGGAGACCTCCTCGGCGCCGACGCGCCGCGGGACGATCAGGCTGCGCCCAGCGACCTCGCGGAAGCGTTTGGCGAACAACTGCGTGTCGAGCAGGTGAGTCTCGATCAAGCGACGGTGGTCATTGGTGGCGAACAGATGCGGGAATGATTCTGGTTCGATCTCATGTGACAGTTTGACGAGGAAGCCATTCTCATCGAACGACAGTTCGTGCACATCGATGTCGTTGGCCTTGGCCAGCCCCGCGAAGAAGTAGCCCAGTGTGAGATTGAACGCCCTCCCTCTGCAGGTGGTGACCATGTACGTCGGGATTCCGCCGGAGATCTGCTCCAGCAGGATGCGGTTGTGAGCAGGAACCGTGAACGATTCCGCGAGATGCTGCTCCAGGAAGACGGCGACACCGTTGGCAACGGGCTTTGTCAATCCATATGCGCCGGTGAGTAGTTTGCGCGGGTCCCGCTGCCTTCTCAAGGCGGTCACGCACGCCCCGAGCAGGCTGAGCACTGCGCTCGACAGCTCTGGACTGCGACTCTGCGCCTCACCAGACCAGGATGGCACGGTTGGGCGGAAACCGGTGACTGGTGAGACGTTGACGCGCGAACCCTGGATCGACTGGATGCGGTAGGTGGTGCCGCCGAGCAGGACCACGTCCCCACCGCGTAGGTTCTGCACGAACGACGAGGACAATTGGCCGATCATCGAGCCGTCGGTGTTCAGTACGAGGTAGTTGTTGTCCGGAGCGATGGTGCCGATGTTGGTGTAGTAGATCATCTGCGAATACCCACGCTTGCCGAACGCATTCTCCTCCCATTCGACCCAGATGCGATTCTCCTCCTCGAGCATGTCGAGCACCTCGATGTAATCATCGTAGGGGAATTCGCGATACGACCAGGTGGCGGTGATGAGAGCGTAGGCCTCGTCGATGTCCTGCTCTCTGATGATGGTCAGCCCGACGATGAACTGCGCCAGCACGTCCAGAGAGTTCTCCGGGAAGCGCAGCTGGTCCATCTCACCCTCCATGATGGCCCCCTGCAACGCAACCAGTTCAATGAGGTCATGCGGACTGGTCGGCAACAAGCGCGCTCTTGGCACGCCCCCCACCTGATGTCCCGCCCTACCGATTCGCTGCAGACCCGTGGTGATCGAGCCGGGTGAGCCGAGTTGGACCACGAGGTCGACGCTGCCGATGTCGATTCCCAACTCGAGCGATGAAGACGAGATCGCGCAGCGCAGCTCTCCATCCTTCAAGCGCTGCTCGACATCGAGCCGAATCGTCTTGTCCATCGAACCGTGATGCGCTTGGATAGCATCGCCATCCCAGCCCACGATGCGCCTGAGCCGTGACACGATCTCCTCGGTCATCGCCCGCGTGTTGACGAACACGAGCGTGGTCGTATGCGCCTCGACCAGGTCGCGGATGCGCTCGACGTTCGCATCGAGGATCTGCTTGTGGTCGAACTGCGGGTCGTTGAAGCGCTCGTGGGGCAGGATGATGTCCAAGTCGAGTTCCCGAGCGCCCGAGACCTTGGCGATGCACACTTTCTGGTCTTCCCCTTCTTCTTCACGTCTGTCCGAGGAGACGAGGTAGTGGGCGACCTGTTCGAGCGGTTCCATCGTGGCGGAGATGCCGATGCGCTGCACTGGTGTCTCGATGATCGTGTCGAGTAACGAGAGGGACAGGGCGAGGTGCACACCGCGCTTGGTCGGCACGAGGCTGTGCATCTCGTCGATCACCAACCAGGAGAGTTTGGAGTAGTGTGGGCGGAAGCGCTTGGCGGCCAGAGTGAGAGCGAGACTCTCCGGGGTGGTGATGAGGATGTGAGGTGGCTTGCGCAGCATCTTCTGCCGCTCGGATTGGCTCGTGTCGCCGGTCCTTAGGCCGACCCTGATCTCCTTGGCACGGCTGGGCAGGAAGCGCTCACGAATCTCTGTCAGCGGTCCGATGAGGTTCTTCTGGATGTCGTTGGCCAGCGCCTTGATCGGCGAGATGTAGACGCAGTACACCCGCTCCTCGAGTTCGCCGTCGAGTGATTTGCGGATCAGATTGTCGAGGATCGACAGGAACGCGGTCAGCGTCTTGCCGCTGCCAGTGGGGCTGCACAGCAGCATGTGCTCGCCCGCGATGATGCTCGGAATCGCCAGCTTCTGCGGTTCGGTGAAATCAGGGAACGTCTCCTTGAACCAGTCCCCTACGGGTTGGCTCAAGTCAGCGAATATCGACTCGGATTCCGCGTACGAATCCAAGTATACTGTTTCAACCATGTTCGCGCCGACCTTTTAATTCGGCGGACAGCCGACCGAGCGGCTATATCAACAATTCGCTTTTCAAACATAATCGGATTTCCTTCCACCACGTTCCGCAGGAGAACGCTGGGCCGTTCAAGCCCATCCGACACCGTCAGTGCTCCAGCGGGGCACAGGCACCACCTCGGGGTCTCCATCTCGTTCGTTGAGCAGCGGTGATGCGGCCGCCACGGGTGGCAGCGTCACCTCGCGCAGCGCACCCGTGGGACAAGAGCCGATGCATGACAGACAGCCGACGCAATCGGCGTTCAACACGACCACGGCCCGCTTCTTCCGATGCGGAGCGCATTCGGTGAGCGGAAGCAGCGCCTCGAACGGGCAGTGGGTGATGCACAGGTCGCACCCCGTGCAATCCGGCTCGATGATCTCAACCATCGCTTGGCCCATCGCACAAGGGTAGCAGGTGGCCCCTCTTGACTCTGGTGACGCACAAGGGTTGAGAACCGGGTGAGGTTGGAGTGCGCCTGAGGTGACACGTTTCATGGAGGAGGACAGGAGTCGCAATCTGCTCTCTCTGCTCAAACGCCGCGGCATCATCTTCCCCGCCTTCGAGGTTCACGGCGGGGTGTCCGGCTTGTTCGACTACGGCCCTGTGGGGGGTCGGCTGCTCAGGAGGGTGCAGCAGGCGTGGGTCGACCATTTCCTGCGACTGGGCAACATCGTCGTGATCGATTCACCGACCCTCACTCCACATTCCGTGCTCGAAGCGAGTGGTCACGTAGGGGCGTTCAACGACCACGCCTCGGAATGTGCTGCCTGCAACGCGGTCTTCCGCAGCGACCATCTGCTCGAAACCCACCATTCGAATCCTGACTCGTTGGCAGCGGACGAACTCGACGCTCTGCTTGGTGAGCATGGGGTGGCCTGTCCGTCGTGCGGTGAGCAGAACTGGCAGGGCGCCCGCCCGCTGAACCTGATGTTCTCGACGAGGATCGGCGCCACGGGAGGCGGACGTCAGGCGTACATGCGCCCGGAGACGGCCCAAGGAATGTTCCTCACCTTCCCCTATCTCTACCGCCACTTCCGCAGCCGGCTTCCGTTCGGTGCCGTTCAGGTCGGCAAAGGATACCGCAACGAGATCAGCCCGCGCCAGGGGATGATCCGCCAGCGGGAGTTCAACATGGCCGAACTCGAGTATTTCATCGACCCCGAGGCACCACTCGACCACGACCTATCACCTTGGAACGACCGCCCGTTCAACCTCGTTCCGGACACACAAGGCCCTACCCCCGACCCGAGTCACAAGACTATCGCTGACGCGGTCGCTTCCGGTGTTGTCCGCCACGCCTCCGTCGGCCTGTTCATGGCGCTGACCCACGACTTCCTCGTCGCCGTTGGCTGCGACCCGGAGCGGATCCGGTTCCGACAGCACGAAGGTGACGAGATGGCGCATTACGCCAGCGACTGCTGGGACTGTGAGTTGCATGGCGCCTACGGATGGATCGAGACTGTCGGCATCGCCCATCGTGGCTGCTACGACCTCGAAGCGCACGAGAAGGCGACCGGCAGCAGGGAACTGCGCGCCTGGCGTGAGTTCGACGAACCGCGAGCGGTCGTCAAGGACGTCCTTGCGCCCGTGGGTGGAGTGATCGGGCCAGCCTTCCGTGATCGAGCAAGTCAGGTCAACGAGGCTCTGGCTGCTCTGGAGCAACTTCCGGAATCGTTGCCCTTCGAACTGACCCTGGGGAGCGGGGAGGTGGTCACCATCGAGGAGAACATGGTCGAGGCGCGAAGAGTCGAGGAGGTCGCTCGTGGGGAGTGGTTCCTGCCGCATGTCATCGAACCGGCGTTCGGCATCGATCGCATCATCTGGCACATCATCGACCACGCGCACGAAGAGACCGTGAAGGAGGGGGAACCCTACGTCATCCTGCACCTCCCCGAAGGGGTCGCTCCGTACGACGTCAGCGTGCTGCCGCTGTTCGAGAAGGATGGCATGGGAGAGGTGGCGCGCGCGCTGCACCAGCGGTTCCTCGACATTCGCGGCATCCAATCACAATACGACGCCTCCCAGTCGATCGGCCGCCGCTATGCCCGCGCTGATGAGATCGGCACACCCTGGGCCGTCACCGTCGACCATACCTCGCTCGAGAATGGAACGGTCACGGTGCGGCGCCGTGACGACCAGCAGCAGATCCGGGTCGGCCAAGACGACCTGTGCGAACACCTCACCCGCGGAAGCGTCTCGTCACTGTTCAGTTGACGGAGACTCCCCAATTCCGGGATGAAGGTTCAAGAGGCGTCGCTCGCCGATGGACCATGATGGCGTCGAACAGCGAGGAGCCAGTCGCAGATTGGTGCGAGCGCTATCGGCCCCAGACTGAATCAGAACTCGAAGGCAACGACGCGGCGCGCAAGCGCATTCGCTCCTGGCTGCGGTCGTGGACACGTGGCACCCCTGACCATAGGGGATTGCTGCTCACCGGTCCACCCGGGGTCGGCAAGACGAGCATCGTCGGGGCGATCGCCAACGACCTCGGCTGGGACGTCATCGAGTTGAACGCCTCCGAGGCTCGCAACGCCGCGGCGATTCGACGAACGGCCACCAGAGGTTCGCAGCACATGTCATTAGCGAGCTTCGGTGAAGGAGCGGTTGCCGACAGCAGAACCATCGTGCTGCTCGACGAAGTAGACCATCTTTCTGGCGGCTTCGCCAAGATCTCCGATGAGAGGATCGAGCGAACCATCTCCCCCGAAAAAGAAGAGTCTGCCATTCTGAAGGGAGATTCCGGTGGCAAAGCAGAGTTGCTCCATCTGCTAAAGGTGACCGAACAACCTGTGCTGATGACTTGTAACGACCCGATGCGCCTGTGGGGCAGAGGCAGGGCATGGCGGCGCAACCGCGACCGAGTCCTGCGCCACGCTGAGAACATCCAATTCAAGCGCGTCGGCAAGTTGCACATGCGCAGAATCGCCCACCGAGTACTCGACGGTGAGAACCTGAGCATGGACCCAGAAGCACTCGAGGCTCTGCTCGAGGGCAACCCTGGCGATCTGCGGGCCCTGATCCGTGACCTGCAAGCAGCAGCCTCGGTTGCTGGAGAGAACATCGACATAGGGGTGGTCAGAAGCCTCGCGCAGGTCTCAGAACGGGATTCACAGATCGATGTCTTTCGAGCCCTGAGAGACATCTACAGATCGGGATCAGGCAAGGAAGCATCGCGACTGTTGATGAATTCCGACAAAGATCCAGACCAGATGATTGCTTGGTTCGCCTGGAACAATCAATCGGTCTTCGAATCCAAGGCCCTTTCACGAATCTCAGGAGCGATGCGACTAGCCGACAGGGCTCTGGCGACCAAATACACCAATCGAGCCTATCGGTCCTGGTACTGGG
>CATMIM010000056.1 GCA_950068635.1 uncultured Candidatus Poseidoniales archaeon | reverse complement strand
AGTAGCCGATGGAATCGAGATACTCGATGGGGTACATGCCATGCTCAGCATGGCAGTCGGCGACTTCCTTGCGGGTCTCGCTGACGTGGATGTGAAGTCGACATTCGTGCTCTCTGGACATTTCAGCAGCCTTCAGAAGCGTCTCCTCGCTGCAGGTGTAGATTGCGTGGGTGCCGATTCCGTACTCGACCCGCTCGCTCGGGGGGTCCGATCTCAACAGCGCATCCATCTTGCGAAGGGCTTCTGAGCCGCCTGACGGATAGGAGGGTGTGGGGAAGTCGGTGATGGGTCCGCAAGCCACCCCGCGCAGCCCCGCTCCGATGAGGACATCCGCCACGACGTCGGGATGGTAGTACATGTCACAGGCGAAGGTGGTGCCAGTCGCGATCAACTCGCACGCCGCGGCTCGTGTGCCGACCGCCACGTAGTCTGCAGTCAGCCGCTTTTCGACCACGAAGATGTTCTCCTCCAACCAGCGCATCAGCGGAAGCCCCTCTCCCATGCCACGGTTGAGCACCATGCCCAGATGGGTGTGCCAGTTCTGCAGCGAGCGGGTGATGAGTCGGTTTGAGCCGTCGATTGTCGTGGCGACGTCCTCGTCGCCGTTGGAGGGCGACCAGGAACCGTCAGGATGGAGCAGAAAGTCCCCTCTCTCGAGGGAGCAGTCGTGGTCGAGCAGCCTGGTATCGAGGTAGCGAGTGACACCCTCACTGTCGTCGGCCACCGGCTTCGCCTCCAGCCTGCTCACGGCGGGGGTCGTGGCATGAGCATTGTCACGCTGAATATGCGGCGTTTCTCAGCGAATGCCCGTCTAATTGGTCGGGATGAACGGAATGATCATGCCCGCCAGCGCAGAGACATTGCGTGTCTGGATCCAGATGGTGCCTTGTCCACTGAAATTCATCACGAGGCCTTCGCCACCGAACATGAACGACTTCATTCCGCCGACCTTGCCGATCTGGTACTGCAGCGAGTCCTCGAAAGCGACGACGTGACCTGTGTCGACAGTGACCGTTTGGCCTGGTTGCACAGTAATCTGCTTGATCGCGCCGAAGGCGTTGTAGTAGACGCGCCCGGGCAGGCCGTCCTCTGTGAAGGCGCGGATGAAGAACAGGCTCTCACCACTGAAGGCGCCTTTGAGTCCTTGGAACTGTGTGTCGGTCTGCACGTTGCTGGTCGACGCCATGAACGAACCTGACTGGATGAACAGCTGTCGACCCGGTTGCACATCGAACCAGGCGAGGTCACCCGGTGCTGACGGTGCGAGCGAGATCCAGCCGCCGCCTGCGCCACCGGTGAAGGTGTTCAGGAAGAACGACTCGCCGCCGAAGGCCATCTTCTTCAGTCCTTTGAAAAAGCCACCACTCGATTTGGTCTCCATCGTCACATTCTCTTGAGCGACCATCGCCCCCGGTTCAACTCGCACAGCCTCTCCAGCCGCCAGACTCAGCGTCAGCATCGCGTAGGCCGGCTGGAATTCCACCTGTTCCTCCATGCATCGGTCCGACTGATTCGCGTACAAATACATGACTCTGGTCCCTCTTGTTGAAAGGAGGCGGACTCCGCGAGGGATGCGATGGCGGACGACCCGTATCGAGTGCTGGGAGTCGCTCCCGATGCCTCGGATGGGGAGATCAAGCGGGCGTATCGCAAGCTCGCGCGGCAGTACCACCCTGACCGCAACCCGGGAGATGCCGCCGCTGAGGAGCGCTTCAAGGCCATTCAAGCCGCCTATGAACAGGTGGAGTCGCCACAGAAGCGGCGAGAATACGATGAACAGCAGCGCATGCAATCGATGTTCGGCGGCGGTGACCCGGGTAACTTCGAGTTCAACTTCGAAGGCGGCTCACCGGGAGGAATAGAGGACATCATCGCCTCGTTCTTCGGCGCCCGTGGCTCGCGCGCACCCCCTGGAAGCGGGGGTGGAGGCGTCATCTTCGACCAGCATGGCCGGGTGAAGGCTGGCTCGAGCCAACCCAGCGGAAGGTCGGCAGGCAGCGGCAAGGTGATCGAGGCGCCCCTCGATTTGACCCTTGATGAGGCGCTTGCGGGCGGTGACAAGCAGTTCAGCATCTCACGTCTAAGGCGTTGCAAGGATTGCCGCGGTGGCGGGTGTGGCGCCTGCGATGGAAACGGTGTCTCCCGCAGAACGAGCAAGGTCACGGTGAACGTGCCGGCGGGCGCCGAGCATTCGTCCGTGATGCGCCTCAAGGGTCTGGGCCACGAGCATCCGCAGGGTCCGCCAGGAGACCTGTTGCTGACCGTGCGCATCGACGCCGACGAAGGTCGACGCTGGGAGGACGGACGCATCGTGCAGACGGTCGAGATACCCTACAGCACGATGCTCCTCGGTGGAGAGGTGAGTCTCAGGACACCGACCGGGAAACTGGTCGAGGTGAAGGTTCCGGCGGAGACCCAGAGTGGCGACAGACAGCGACTCAAGGGCGAGGGCTACGGTGGCGGACATCTGGACATCGAATTTGAACTGCTAGCGACTGAACACTTGACTGCGGAGCAGCGCGCCCTCCTGAAACAACTCCGCGATAGCGGGCTGTGACACCACTCGGACCATTCAATAGCCGATGTTCCCCCGCTCGCCTCGGGTGTGCGCGTGCGAGACTTCAGCCGGGTAGCCGCATTCCTCCTCCCTCGCCGCAAAATGGCTCACGTCGTGGTCGCGCTCGTCTCGCTGCTGATGATCCCGGGGCTGGCCGCGGTGATGCAGCCGATCGACATCGAAGCGTACAATATCGACTCGCCGGAAATCGAAGCGCAGGAAGTGGCGCGTGACGAATTCGCCAGCGGCGACACGATGATCGGATTCATGATCGTGCTGCGCGAACAGGACCTCATCGGCTCGCCGCCTGGTGTGGAATACGTCGACGAGGTGCATTCGTTCACAGGAGTGGGCACTGGCATCGACGAGCCGACGGGGGGCATTCTCAATCTCACAGTGCTGCGGGAGATGGAACGCAAGGTCGCCGCCGCCGAGCAGGACCCCCTCGCCCCCTACTACCGCCCACTGATATCCGACGTGACGCTCACACAGGTGGAAGGCGTGCTCTCACTGCCCAGGATCTTCATCGACTTCATGTCCAACAAGTCGATTCTCACCCGATCCACGGTCGATGTCTACGGCAGATTGCAGCCTGCCCGTACCAACTGGTACGACTGTGGAGAACTCGAATGTCTGGAATACAATGACACCAATCTCACTCAGGCGCACATCGACCTCGCCGCCGCCCGCATGGCGAACAACACCGACGGTTTCTTCCTACGCTGGCTCAGCCTCGACCGCGCCTTCCTCCCCGACCATGATGGTGTGGCGATCGGTCCTGTGGGAGGCACGCTCACGGATGAGGACGGGTTCGTCGGAGCCGACTGGCAGCGAGGTCGTTGGTCGGCAGGAGCGACCTGGCTCCTAATCCAACTGGCCGACGAGGCGATGGAACTCGACGGTTGGACGTTCCATTGGGTCGATGCGCGCGCCGAGGACGCCTACGAATGGGACGGTTTCAGCTTGCGCACCGTCCCACCGGCGCGCGACGCCGAGTTCTGCTACGAATCGATGGTCGGTGGCGAAGGACCCTGTGCAGCTGAGTGGTCGATCATCTCACTCGAGTATCACATGCGGGAATCTGACGAACAGACGGTGACATTTGCGGTGGCCGAGGGCCTCAACGTCGAGGTGAACCGCGAGTTGAAGGAGAGCGTGGGCCTGATCATCACAATGGTGTTGGCAATCGTCATCCTGCTGTGGGCGAGCCTCAGGCGTTGGTCGGATGTCGGTATCGTCTCCATTTCACTAGGCCTCTGCCTGCTGTGGATGCATGGCCTCATCGGCTGGGGGATGATCTTCGGCAACGCCATCGGCCATCCGTTCATCGAGCGCAGCCAGTTCTCCAACCTGCTGCCGATCCTCATACTTGCGCTGGGTATCGACGACAGTCTGCATGTGTTGCACCGCTACAAGGAGGAGCGACGCGCCGGGCGCTCACCCGATTCTGCCGCCAATGTCGCGCTCACCCGTGTAGGACGGGCGATCATGCTCACCTCGCTCACCACCATGGTCGCTTTCGGGGCCAACCTCACCTCGGACATCCCCGCCCTGCGCTCGTTCGGCACTGAAGCAGCCTTCGGTGTCGGTTCCGCATTCGTGCTCACCGGGTTGTGGGCTCCACTAGTCCGCCTCGACTTCGACCTCTGGCAGGAAAGGCGCGGCAAGCTAGAGGAGGAGGAGCTTGAGCGTGTCCATCTGGTTCCCAGCCATTGGCTTGCCAAGGTGGCTGGCGCCTCGGCGCTGCGCTCGCTGCCTGTGCTGCTGGTCGCCATTCTCATCACCGCATATGCGACTCCGAAGATGTTGGCGCTCGAGGGGGATTTCAAGATCGAGGACTTCTTCGATGATCGTTCGGACTTCGCCACAGTCGTGCATGTGGTGAACGACCGCTTCCCCACCGAGGGCGAGCCGGCGATGGTGCTCATCGAAGGGGACATGCTCGACCCGCGGGTCTACGCGGCGATCGAGGAGTTACGCTCGAACATGAACATCATCGATGCGGATGATCCGGACCGATTCACGCGCAGGCCAGATGGTACCGTGGAACTTAGTGGAGTAGACCACGGGGTGCTGGCGCTCATGGCTGCCATGGCGACTGATATCGAGCCGTTCGAGGCGGTTGGCTGGAATTCGATGCTCCCCGGAAACGGAGTCGATTGTGACAACACGCTACTCGGGCTTCCGGATGTCAAGGACAGGGACTGCTTGGAGTTCCTGTTCGGATTTCTTGTCACCTACGGGATTCCCGAGACCCAGTCAACACCACCCGTGCCACCCTCCATCCCCAGGCTGTACATACAGCCGACCACTCCCATCTCTATGTCCAATCCGTCGCTGGCGGCTGATGGTGGCGAGCCTAGATACGAGCGCATGCTGCTGCATTTCGGGCTGCGCCAACCCGAACAGTTCTCCGCCGTCGAGCGAGCCTTGGACGCGCTCTACAGAGACATGGCACCGTTGCGTAATCTGTCCACGACTGACGTGCGCGAGCGGGGTGACATCCAGTCCGCATTCGAGGACGAGGACCATCCGGTCACGTGGGCGATAGCCACCGGAGAGCCGGTGGCCCGCTTCGTGGCGGCCCACTCGATGCAGAAGGAGATGCAGGGAACGCTGATGCTCGGCGTGGTGTTCTGCGTGTTCACTCTCTGGTGGGGGTTCCGGCCGACCCGTGAGGAGGATGAGGAGACACCCGGCTCATCTGAGGAATTCTCTCGGCGCATGCTCCTGCAAGTTGTTGCTGCACTGCTGACATTCGTCCTGCTCAAGCCGTTCTTCGGCAGCGATGTGGCTGTCTGGCCTGCCCTTCTGGTGTTCATTCTGGGTTCCTTCTGGGGATTGCGCTCTCTAGGTGTCGCGCTGCTGACGACCGGACCCATTCTCGTAGTGGTCATCTGGCTCTACGGGCTCATCTCCGGCCTTGGTTACGGCCTCAACATGGTGACCGTCGCCATCGCCACCCTCTCTCTGGGTGTTGGGATCGATTACGTCATCCATGTCGTCGAGCGCTTCCGCGAGGAGCGTCACCACGGACGCGCGGTTTACCCCTCATTGGTCGCCGTGGGTGGAGCATCTGGGTTGGCTTTGGTAGGGTCGGCCGCCTCGGACGTGCTCGGGTTCCTTGTCATCTCGCTCTCGCCGATGGGTTTCTTCTCGCTGTTCGGGATGTTCTCGGCGGCGATGATCTTCTTCTCGCTGATCGCATCGATGATAATCGCTACTGCACTCATCGGCCTACTGAACCGGAAAGAGTTGCAGGCTGACCTGGAGGCGGCGGGTGGAACGTGGCGACAGATGCAGCAGTGGGCCGAGGAAGAGGTTTCACAAGCGATTGCGGCGAATGGCTATTCAGGAGAATCGTCCGCGGTTGACGACGGCGAGGAGTGAACGCATGGCAAATCTGTTGGAGTTGGAGCGCAGGGATGCTGATCTGGTGCTGCGCTGGGATGACGAATCCGAGCAGGTGTTGGACTATCTGACGCTCAGGCTGTGGTGCCCGTGCGCCCACTGCAGACCACGCCGTGAGGAGGAGGTGCGCAAGTCGGAGTTCGAGGCTGAGTTACGCAAGTTGCAGAACGCCAAGCCGCACGTGGATGCAGTCGGAGGCTACGGGGTGCGCTTCACCTGGACCTCCGGCTGCAGCGCAGGCATCTACGGCTTCGATTATCTCGGGAAGGTCGCTGCAGGCGAGGACCCCAACGCTTGATGCTCGCCGATCACAGTCGCTGAGCAGACCCCCACTTTCATGTAGGGCGGGTCGGTCGGTGACACGACGCCCGTTCGGTTCGACCCGACGAGCGCAGCCGGAAGGTGACGTTGATGAGCGATGCGAACACGCAAGATGGACCCGTATCCACCGAGGAAGAGGAGGAGGACTGGACCAAGTTCGCCGATGCTGGCTACGGCAGCGCCTACGACCCATGGTCCGACCTCGTGCCACACGAGACCGAGGAATCAGAGCACGAACAGTTTGAGGATGATGAGCACTGGGAGGTGTCGCCTGCGCCCTCCGCCGCAGGCATCGCTCACCTCGTGCGCATCGGCTCCTGTGATCACTGTCTGACCCGCCTGTCTGGAGGACGTCTCGCGTGGAGTTCTGCAGCAGAGGATGGCGCAGCCATCCGCG
The DNA here is from genome assembly GCA_950068635.1 of uncultured Candidatus Poseidoniales archaeon. Taxonomy (GTDB): domain Archaea; phylum Thermoplasmatota; class Poseidoniia; order Poseidoniales; family Thalassarchaeaceae; genus JAKUTA01. Next base: position 192 of record CATMIM010000056.1, on the reverse strand, counting down.
CCCGCGCCCTGAATGCGGAATCCGGCCTTACCATCGATGAATCGGTGGACTGTTGCCCGTTCTGCGAGGACCTGTTCGCTGACCTCGACCTTCTCGTCACTCGCACCGCCGACAAACTCGCAGGGGTCGAATTCACCCGTGTGCAGCTCGGCTCCCACTTCGCCAAGGACCACATCGCCGAAGAGGAGGAAC
>CATMIM010000055.1 GCA_950068635.1 uncultured Candidatus Poseidoniales archaeon | reverse complement strand
CCCAATGGGGGGGGAGCATGTTCGCCATGCCGCTCTGTCCCCGCTCACCGCATTCCCCAGGTCCATTCGCCCACAAGTCACCCAGCCAGTTGGGCACCATCCCAACGAATTCGTACTCACGTTCGCACTGCAACTCCACAAGCCTTGGTGGCCCGGGCATGTCGATGGTCGAGTTCCATGGCTGGTGTCTCCAGTAGTCGGTCTGGGGGTGCTTGACTGACACCATGAAGCGCTCGTCGTTGTTCCAGGTGGAGAGCGCGTCCGCCTGTCTGCCGAAGTTGGCGTGGATGCCGTCATCGCCGAGGTCCCACAGCCGCAGGATGCAATGCCTGTCCCCGAAGTCACACACTATGGTTCCGAGATTCTCGACGAACTTCTGCACGATTCCGACACTTCCCGCCTCCTCGCACCGCGCGCAGGTGCACGCCAGCGGGTTGTGCGCGATGGCCCAGGTGTGTGGGCTTGTGAAGGACTCCCCGAAGCGGAAGATGAGCCCCTCCAGGTCCGGAAGGCGGGCGAGCAGCGCCAGCGTGTTCTCGGTGTAGGCATCCCACACCTCGCTCGAGCAGGCACAACCGCGGGTTCCTAGCGAGGGGTGAGGGAAATCCGCGGACATGGTGAACAGGTCCTGCATCACCCATGGGCGCAGTCCGGCGTTCAGGCAGTCGTGGATACGTTCATCGAGTTGGCTGAGAGTCACTCGCGCGATACCCTCGTCAGCGTTCTCCAACAACAGGTTCTGGGCACCTGTGAACTGGTCGGCGATCACCATGTCGGTGAAGCCTCTGCTGGCGAGAAACCGGGGAACCTTCCAGCGGGTCTCTATGGGTGCATGGTCCGGGGCGTCGTGCACGTAGGCGATCTTGCGCATCTCGATCTGCCGTGTGATCACGGCGTCACCTCCAACCTGTGGTAACTCCAGCCATGCTCGGCGAATGCGGGCGCGGCGAGCGAATCGAATTCATCTCCAGGGACGATTCCGAAGATGGCGCCACCGGAACCCGACTGCTTGGCGCACGAGCCGAGCCCGCGCGCCAGTTCGACCATCGAGTATGTCTCACCCAGGGCCTCGGCACCGAACAACTCTGTGCGCAGGTCGAAGTTGGCGTCGATGAGCATCGAGAGGAATGCGTGCTCACCACTCTCGAGGGCCAGCATGCCCAACTCTGCTCCGCGAGCCAACTCGGCGATGATGGCGACCATCTCGGAGTCCTCCTCCTGCCAACGTCTGGCGATGTCGGAGTGAACCGCGCCCGAATCATCACCGGAAGGGGCGTTGGCAAGCCATAGTGCGGGGAGCAGGGAGGAATCCAGCGATGTGTAGTCACCGTAGCCGCGGTCCTCCATCAGGTCGCGGCGGAAGTCCATGTGCATCATCTCGCCATACGCCTGGGGAAGTCGGTCCTGCAGGCCGGCCACCATGCCAAGGATGTCAGTCTCCACACTCTGCACCAATTCAGCGAGTTCGCGTGGGTCGAGGGAATCAGTTGTGATGCCGTTGTGCTCCATCAGGCAGCGCATGAACGCCATCTCGATCGCCGACGAGCCTGCGAGGCCCACCTGACGGGGTATCGTGGTCGAAACCTCGGCCCTGAATCCACCAACAGGACATTCGAACCGCTGCTCGAACACCTGGAACGTGGCATCCATGATCCTGCGCAGTCCCTCATCCTCTGGGAGTTCCACCTCCTCTGCCGGTGTCAGGGTGACACGCGCCTCCCAGTTCCACACGGGCAGTGAGATGCACTGGCCGAAATAGCCGTCTGAGGGGTTGCCGAGCAGACCGATGCGCGCCGGCACGGAATACGAGATTCCCTCGGACATGCGGTCCGCTCAGAGAGCGGTCCCTATTGGATTGACGCCCGACGATCACAACGCTGTCATGCGGGGTCAGAGCCTTGTGCAAGGTGCTCTCTCGGAGGAGCGATGTGGGGCGTCATCCCGGCTGCTGGGCGCGGTTCGCGCATGGAGGAACACCATGTCGACGGCTGCAAGGAACTCATCGAGATCGGTGGCCGCTCGATGCTGCTGCGCACCGTCGACGAGTTGGTGGCGGCTGGTGTTACGGGTATCGCAGTCGTGACCTCCCCCGAGAAGCCAGCGATCGCCGAGGCATTGGCGGATTTCGACGCCGCGGACCTCGAGTTCGTGGAGCAATCAGAACCCGAGGGGATCGTCGACGCGCTGCGGAAGGCGCGGGAAGTGGTCGGCGACGAGATGCTGGTCGCCTCGCCGGACAACCTGTTCATCGGACATCCCTGCCCGAGCGCCGAACTGCTGGCCGCACACCGGCTCACCGGGAAGACGGTCATCGGCGCAGTACAGGTGACGTCGCCATGGGGTGAACTGCTCAGCGACACCGGACGGATCAATGCCCTGAATCCGGGGGCGTCCGACGAGTTGCTCATCACAGGAATCTGCGAGAAGCAGAAGGATCAACCGTTCCCGATGGATGGTGAGAACTGGCGCTGCACTGGAAGGATGCTGCTCACCTCACGCTTCTGGGAGGAGCCCGAGGGCGACGATGTGCAGATGCTGGACTCGCTCGCCGCGGTAGGCGAACTCGTGGCCGCACCGATCGCCGCCGCGTACATCGACATCGGACTTCCCGAGGGACTCGCCTATGCGAACTCCAGGCTCAACTGAGGATGACCTGCTCACCGACTTCAGGAACCACGTGGCGGATACCGTCCCCACGCGCCGTCATCTCATCCACGAAGATGGCCGGGTCCACCGTGTTTCCGGGGTCCATGCCGTAGTGCATCGGCATGACCAGCCGAGGCCGGCAGGCCAGCGCCAGGTCGACCGCCTCATCGTGACGCAGGTTGTCGTTCCCGTTGATGCACAGCAATGCCAGATCGAGCCCGCCCGAGAGGTCAGCGGAAGTGGACACGATGCGCTCGTGCCAGCCGGGGTAGGGCTGTGAGTCACCCATGTGCAGCACCGTGCAGTCACCCGAAGAGACCAGGAATCCGAGGTAGTTCGACCCCTCTTCCGTCACGTCGAGTTCCTCATGCGCGGCAGGAATCGCATGCAGCGTCAGCATCCGTCCGCCGTCACCGATGAACGTCACCTCGTCGTCACCCTTCATGGTCACGAGTTGGGATTTCGGAACCCCCCATTCGAGCACCATGGCGAGCGAGCGGTTGGGGATGACGATCGGAGTCTCCGGGAACGCCGCCGCCAGCCGTGGAATGCTCACCGGGCAGATGTGGTCGTCGTGCCAATGCGTGCAGCAGATGAGGTCGGGCTCAGGGTGCTCCTCGGGCTCAAGCGGAAACTCTCCGAGCAATTTACCCCACATGTCTCCCGCCTCCAAATCACGCCACCACGGGTCGATGAGGACGGTGGCGCCGTCGTGGAATTTGATGAGCCACGAAGCCTGTGTCAGCCACCAGGCGCACAACTCACCCTCGCCGGGCTCCGCCTGCTCCATCTCGGTGCGCAGGTCGGCTCCGCGCAGCACCGGCTGGGTGCGTGACTCGGGCACCATCCAATCTCCCATCGGAACGCGATGGCGGGTTTTCCCACATGAGCAGTTCGCTGGGTCATTCTATCCACATTTGAGGCGAAGCCTCAAGGTGCGCGTGCGTGAAAGGGTCGACTGATGGAGCGTCAGCGCCGCGCGGTGAGTCTGGTACTGTTGCTGCTGGTGCCCACACTGATGGCTGGCAGCATCGCTTCCACGCCCGACATCCAGCAACAGGTCGAGCCGTCCGCATGGCCCGACGGCGGGGCCGCCTACGACAACATGCAGCAGCTGGCCAACTTCGGCTACCGGCGCATCGACACGATGGCCAACGAGAACGGCCGCGACTGGATCGTCACTGAACTCGAAGCGATGGGCTACGACGTCGAGCGCCAACCGTTCACCAGCGACGAGTGCAGCAACTGCGAGAACATCGTCGTCACCATCAACGGGACGCTGGAGAACAACTGGATGGTGGCCGGTGCCCATCACGACGCCATCTGCTACACACCGCCGCCGGTCGCCGGCATCCCCTATCCCGGCTGCACCTCTTCGGGCGCTTATGACGACGGCACCGGCTCGGGAGCGCTGCTGGAACTGGCTCGGGTGTTCATGGAGTGGAACATCACCCCGACGCACACCTGGAAGCTCGGCTGGTGGGACTACGAGGAGTGGCAGGGGAGCGGCTCGTCGGAGAGCGGAGGACAGGGTTCGCTGCACTTCGTGAGCGAGCAGATCCCCGACGACGTCAACGTCACCTACGTCAATTACGACATGTTCGCGCTCAACTGGCCGGTTCCGACCCCGCTCGCAAGTCGAAGCACGGGCTGCGACGAGGATTTCTGGACGCTCTACATGTTCACCTCGCCAGTCGATGACTGGTCGTACTACGAGGACCGCGGGCTCGAGGTCACTCCGGAGATGCAGGCGGACGCGGAATGGCTGCAGAAGAGGCTGAAGGACATCAACGAGAACTTGAGCCACCCGACCGAATGGGTGCGCGTCATCGACGACACGAAGGGCAACTCCGACCACTTCAACTTCATCATGGCAGGCCACGCGGCGACCTGGATCCGCGGCCAGCACCAGAACATCATCGAGGAGGGGGACACCTGTGAGCAGACCCCGAAGCACCAGCGGTCCGATTCCGTGGCCACGCTCAACACGATGGCTGGTGGAAGGCCGAACGTCGAACTGGGCCTGCAGACGGGGCTGGACATCGTCGCCATGCTCGCCTGGTGGGACCGCAACGCCTCCCTCTACGGCGACAATGATTCCACGACCGACCTCCACAGCCACAGCGGCTTCAACTTCCCCCTTGAATGGTGGATGTGGCTCCCGATGCTGTTGCTCGCCTCCGCCTTCTTCGTGCACCTCGCGCGCACGGGCAGATTGCCCGACAGGATCAGCCTGTGGAAACCTGGCGATGCTGAGACGCCTGTCGAGGCCGACCTGGTCGCGGACGATGGTTGAAAAAGGGCGCCGAAACAGCAGCGAACATGACCGGCGTCAATGACCTGCTCGCCAGCGCAGAATCGGATTTCGTGATGTTCACGACGACTGTCTGCCCCTACTGTCGGCGAGCGAAGAACATACTCGAAGCGAAGGACCTGAGCTTCGAGGAGCACGATCTCAGCGAGACCCCTGATCTGCGCATCGAAGTCGTCACATTGACCGGCCACCGCACGGTCCCAGCCATCTGGGATGTCCGTGGCGATGAGCCGACTTTCGTCGGCGGCTCGGACGACCTGATGGAATACCTCTGATCAGAGGGTCCACGAGAATTCGATGCCGCCTGCGATGACGATGGCTATCTCAGAGTCGCCGCTCTGCGTGATCGTCAGCGTGTACTCCCCGCTGGGATAGGGAATCGTGCCCAGTTGGCCCTCCTCCTGGGCGCCGGGGCCCCATGTGCGCGACAGGGCGGTGATGGAGGTGTGGTCCCTCAAGGTGAGCGTGCCCGTGGATGAGCCGCCTCCCATGCGTGCGTCGAGCCAGTAGATCATCTCGTCCCACTCCCCGCTGTCAGGGTGGTCGCTGACGAAGAAGGTGTCACGAATCTCAACATCCGGCATTCCCCCCGAATGCTCCCAAGAGTCGTCGTACAGGTCGCCCCCGCGGATGAACCAGACTTCACCCTCGTGCCCGATGCCGTGCAGCACCAGTTGCATGTCCAACTGCTCCACACCGTCGCCGTCCGTCCAGATGAGCGAGCGCAGGAAGCGTGCGTCCTCGTCGAACACGTAGGCGAGCTGGGAGCCGTCCGACGCCTGGGCGGCGATCAGCGCGATGCGGTTGCTCGTGATGCCGTCGGTCTCCGAGAGCACGTTCACCACCGTCGCGTTCCAATCGGTGGCGAACAGGTTGAACGACCAGATGTCGCCAGCCTTGAAGGGGAACTGGAACAGCCCTCGGGGCTCTCCGTTCTCGTAGGCGGACAGGTTGTCGTGGGTGATGCGCCCGAGGAACGGGTTGTGATTGAGCACCGCGTGGCGCCGAGCCTCGGTGTGGCTGGATATCGCCAGCGTGTAGGCTGTGCCGTCCTCGGTATCGTTCTCGGAGACCACCAGCCGGGTGGTGTCGTCACTGAACCGCGGCGTACTGAATGTGTACAGCCACCAATCGCCGATGGACCATACTGGCACGTTGAACGGACCCTCAAGGTAGTCGTCGTCAGCGTCATCACCGCCACCCAGACAGCCCGACATGCTGGTTCCCATGAGCAGCAGCACGAGCGCCGTGCAGGTGAGCAGGCTACGCTGTGAAGGCATGCTTGACCCTCTCCGGCGACCGACTTGAGGCTTGCCTCGGTCAGGCTGCACGGGATTCGGTCTCCCTCAGAAACCGTGGATGACGGCGAGCAGGGGCACGAGCACGAGGCTTACGATGCTCATCAGTTTGATGAGGATGTTCAGCGAAGGTCCGCTGGTGTCCTTGAACGGGTCGCCGATGGTGTCGCCGATGATCGCCGCTTCGTGGCTGGCGTCACCCTTCTCCTGACCGGGGAGATGCCCCTGCTCGATCGCCTTCTTGGCGTTGTCCCAGGCGCCGCCGGCATTGGCCATGAACAGCGCCATCAGCACGCCGCTGGCGGTGGCGCCGGCGAGCAGGCCGCCGAGCGCCTCGAAGCCGAGCAGGGCTCCGACGAACAGCGGGGCGAGCACGGCGACCAGACCGGGTGCGACCATCTCGCGCAGTGCCGCCTTGGTGGATATCTCGATGCAGCGAGCGGAATCGGGCTTCACGCCTTCCCGACCCTCGAGCAGACCGTCGATCTCACGGAACTGACGGCGGATCTCGGTGACCATCTCACCAGCCGCCTTACCGACGCTCTTCATCGTCATCGCCGCCACCACGAACGGCAGCGAGCCACCGATGAGCAGGCCGATGACGACCATCGGGTTGGTCAGTTCGAGCGTGAAGGTCGCATCGTAGCTCGTCACGGCGGTGGAGTAGGCGGCGAACAGGGCGAGGGCGGTGAGCGCCGCCGAGCCGATGGCGAACCCCTTGCCG
>CATMIM010000054.1 GCA_950068635.1 uncultured Candidatus Poseidoniales archaeon | reverse complement strand
TGAAAGATGAGGACTCGGCGCGGACGCAGAAGGTGAAGGAGACGGCGGCGCCAGCACCGGTGGTCGCCAAGCCGAAGCCGAAGCCGAAACCCGAACCGAAGCCAGCATCCCCGCAGGAGTACGAACAGATCTATGGTGGTGGCAAGGAGCCCGCGGGAGTCACGGTTGAGGGTGACAAGGACATGGCGTCGCTCGCAGCCTCGACAGGGGGTGGAGGGGGCGTCGGCAAGGAGACGAAGTTCTGCCTCGACTGCGGGGCGCGTAACCCGATCAACAGGGAGCACTGCTCCAGCTGCAACGCTCTGCTCACCTGAGGGCGGTGCTGACAGAGAGGTTCTGGACGCATCTCACTGTCGCTGTGTTGAAAACGGTCGGCCGGGCAGCGCGGGTCGGTGCACCACGGATGACCAAGCGGGACTACTACGAGGTCCTGGAAGTCAGCCGTGACGTGTCGGACAAGGAGATCAAGGGTGCGTTCCGCACTCTGGCGCGCAAGAACCACCCGGACAAGAACCCCGACGATCCAGATTCCGAGTCGCGCTTCAAGGAGATCCAGGAGGCGTATGCGGTCCTGTCGAACGCCGACCAGCGACGTCGCTACGACATGTTCGGACACGAGCAACCAGGCGGAAGTCCGTTCGGCTCGGGCGGCTTCCAAGGTGTGAACATCTCCATGGAGGACCTGTTCACCGGCGGTTTCGAGTCGTTCTTCTCCAACTTCTTCTCCGGCGCAACCCAGCGGGGAGCGCGGATGAGCCGCGGCCATGACGTGCTGGCGCACCATCGGATTCCTTTCGAGATGCTGCAGAACGGTGGCGAACAGGAGGTCGAGCTCGAACTTCTCGAAGCATGTGAGGACTGTGCCGGCAACGGCGCCGCCAGCCCTGATGCGATCAGCTCCTGCGAGCCGTGCGGCGGCGAGGGCAGGATCACGCAGAGCCGCAAGGTCGGTCCGTTCCTGCAGCAGATGGTCTCCGACTGCCCTCATTGCAGAGGGGAGGGCAGCGTCATCGACAAACCCTGTTCCGCCTGCCGTGGCGACGGCCGCCAGACCCGGTCGCGCACGCTCAGGTTCAACGTGCCACCAGGCGTGCTCGATGGAACGCGCCTGCGAATGTCGGGGAAGGGTGAACCTGCACACGGTGGTCGTGGCCGGGCCGGGGATCTCTACATCCAACTCACCATCGACGACCACGAATGGTTCGAGCGTGACGGCGCCGACCTGCTGATGGCCCTCCCACTCGGATACCCGGAACTGCTGCTCGGCACGACAGTCGAGTTGCCGCACACCGATGGCGAACCACTGCACATCGTCGTCCCGGCCGGTTCGCGACCAGGGGACACGCTGCTCATCGGTGGCCGCGGGCTGCCACACCGGCGGATGAGAGGTCGGGGAGACATCACCGTGCTGCTGAAGATGCACGTCCCACAGAAGCCGTCCAAGGAGACCAAGAAGCAGGTCGAGGCGCTGCGAGAGGAGTTGAGCATCTCGGAGGATGACGTCGAGGACGAAGTTCGACGTGAAGCACGGGAAAGGCGCCGCAACCGGTGACGCCGCTCACTCCTCCTCGAGCATCACCGCGCGTGTCGGGATGGCGGCGATCGGATTGCCAGCCACCAATCCGGACAGATGGATGTCGAGACCCTCAGCGCTGCCTTCAAGGTCGACGCGCAGGAAGCGGTCGCTGTTCGCCGACAGTTCGCCGAGGAACAGTTCGTCCCCCTCGACCATGACCTCGGGAACGACCGTGCCCACCTTCCATTCCGCCCCCTCGATCGCCTGGAAGCGCAGCGCGGCGAGGGTCCATGAATCGGAACCGGTGCTTATGCCGACTGCCAGCCGCACCGAGTCATCGCTGCTCTCAAGCCGCCAGCAGGCGAGATCGATGCCCTCGGTCAGGTGTCGCACCACTGGCTCCCCCCACTCCAGGATGAGCGCCTCCCAGTCAGTGTCCGCCAGCGACCTCAGCGCGTCTTCGAGCGCGTGCGGGTCATCGGCATCGTCCACATCAGCAGCCACAAGTCGTTCACGCAGGCGCGCCAACCGTCTACGCTCGTGTTCCTCCAAGCGGAGGGTCCCGCGGTCCTGCCACCTCCAATAGAAGATGAGCAGCCACGGGGAGAGGAACAGCACACCAATGAGGATGTAGAAATTCCTGAATTCTCCCGACAGGTCCTGCCATTCGCCATCGGTCTCGTTCTCCTCTGCTTCCGGAGTCGCCCAGCCCCACAACAAGGTGTACTCCACCTGCTCATTCATCGGACCCACCGGTTCCACCACCAACAGATGCCGCCCGTGGTCCAATTCGAGGCCGATGCTGGTGCTCATGCCCACCAAGTCGCTCGTGTTGCTCGCCACCGTGGTCCAACCGATGTACGCCGATGTGTTCAGTTGCTCGATGCTCACCCGGCAGCAGCCCGGTTCCGAGTCCAGCGTGGTCGAGAACCAGCTGCGGTCGGGGAATCCGAGTTCCCGTTCGATGAGATAGACATCGCGCTGGTCGTCGACATCCAGGCTGCCCGTGATCGTCCCGCTGGCACCTGTGTGTTCCTGCATCGCCGCCGCGTCAGCCTCTCCGGTAGGGCGGTGGTCGGTGGCGTCACCGAGATAGCCCGCATCATGTGGGCCGAGGTCGGTCGCCAACAGGGTCCAGATCAACGCCGACGATTGGTTGTCGAACCCGATTGAGAAACCATCCGCCCCCTCGGGCAGCACGAGTTCCACGCCGGAGCCGACAGTCGACGGATACGTGGTGAACAGGTCCCATGTGAGGTTGTGCACATGCAGACTGAGGTCACTGGGCGCGCTGCTCGTCCATTCGATGTGGATGCGTGAGCGCGACCCGGCCGGGAATCTGAGCATGTCACCAGCGTCGTCGTCGCCGTCCAGATGACCCGATGCCGCCACCCCTGTGGGGTGCTCAGGAGAGAGGAATGGGATGCCCGGGAGGTCACCGAGGCCCGATTCCAGGTCCGCTGCATGTCTCGCCACGTTCAGCGAGTACATCCCTCCTTCACCTCCCGCGGTGAACAGCACCAGCCACAACTCGCCTTGCGCAGGTTGGCTGAGCACCAAGCGCGAATCTGATTCAGGTAGTTGTGCGAGGCCATGGGTCATGCTCGAGAGCATGTGCAGGTCGTCATCGGTTCGATTCCAGATCTCGATGGTCACCTCGGTCGAATGTGCCACCAGTTCGATCTCGAACACGTCGCCCTCGCTTCCGTTGAGCAGCAGGCTGTCAACATCCTCCACATCTCCCAGGCTTCCGTTCCACCAGTTCGATGCGCTGCCGATCGCTCCTCTGTCCGTGTCGCCGCATGCAGTGTAGTTCCCGCATCCGACAGCGGACAGCATGGGCCAGGCGCTCGCATCGCTGCCCGGAGCGGGCAGGTCGGAGGGAGCATCGAGGAATTCACCCCCCATGGGATCGAGCCAGATGGTGGTCAGCGTGAGCGACAGGTCACCGGAGGAGGAATCACGGCTGATGCTGAGCGTGTGGGTGCCTGCGCTGAGATTGCCGGACAACTCGATGCGGAACCTCTCGGTCGCCTGATGGACAGTGCCACCCGCTTCGGTGAGCGTCAGAGTGGTCTGTGGGCAGTCACTTTCTGCCGAGCAGTCGACCGCCACGAAGAACGGGCCGCTGCGCACCTCGACCGACCAGTTCACCTCCTGCTGAGCGTCGGTCAGGAGGATCGTCTGTGTCCACATGGATGAGGTGAGTACCCCATCTGGCTCTGTGTCGGGTCTCGCAGGGGTCGCGAACATCACCGAGGATGACAGCAGCATGAAGAGAAGCGTGCAAGCCGCGACCGTGCTGCGCATGCACGGGGCGCGCCGCTCGCCGGTTATAGAATCGTTCAATTACGGCGCACAGGTCGCCCGCATCGTGTCGGAACAACACCTCGGTCGCACGGTCACGGACCGTATGCGCCACGCCCGCATCATCGCCTTGGGTGACCGCAAGTCGTCAGTGGCGCAGTCCCCCTGCCTGATCGCCTCGGAAGCCGACGTCCGCGACCTCGGGGATTCGCTGACGGTGGCCCTGGCGCCGTTCGTCTCCGCCCACGATTCCAGTTCTCTGCCGGCAGAACTCGTGCTGCGCGCCCGCGCTCCACTCGCCTATCCGTTCGAGGACCCCGCTCCTGAATGGCGCGTCACGCTCGGCCACACCCTCCCGCCATCGCTCGCCAGCGCCGACTCCGGTCTCGCCCGCGCCGGGGTGGGAGAGGTCATGCCGGTCTCCTGGCAACGGATGTTGCACGACGAGTCGCTCGTCGACCCACAGACGATTCCCGGTGTGCTGGTGCTGACCGACGCGCTGCAACTGGCGCAGCACCCCGGACGGCTCGTGCGCGCACTCGCCGTGTTGCGCACCCGTCACCCGGTGTCGCTGATCTGGTGCCCGGGATTGTCAGGCCCGGACAATCTCGCTCTGCTGACCTGGTTCGGGGTCGATCTGCACGACCTCGGGCGAAGTCGTCAGGCCGCCTCGGCCAAGGCGCTGCTCACCTCCTCAGGTCCCCGGAGAGCCGATGCCAGCCTCGAGGAGTCCACCCAGATGGACAGGCAGTTCGCGGCTTGGGTGGATGAACTGGCCAACGTGCGCCAGGCGATCCGGGATGGGACGCTGCGGGAACTGGTGGAGCGCCGGGCGCTGAACAGTTCGCGGTTGGTGGAGCATCTAAGGTTCCACGACCGCCTGATGCGTGCGTCGTTGGGGGAATCCGCGGCGAAGCGCGAGCAACTGACATCCGAGGATGAGCAGGCTCTCTCGCTGCTTCCCTCGCCCCCGCTGGCGCGCAAGGTGCCCGACGGCAGACGCTGGCGATGTAATTCCGCTACGAGCACCGACGACGCGCTCATCGCCGACTGGGTACAGCGCATGGAGGATGTTCACACCCCTCCCGCGGCGCAGTCGAAGGTGCTGGTGCTGCTCCCGTGCAGCAAACGCAAACCGTACCGGTTGTCCAACTCACACCGGAGTTTCCGCCGTTCGCTGCGCCACTGGAACCTGCACGAGGTGATGGTCACCGCCCCACTGGGTCTCGTTCCCCGGGAGCTGGAGGACATCTGGCCGGCCGCACATTACGATATCCCTGTCACAGGTGACTGGGGCTCTTCCGAACTGGAGGACATCACCCGACTGGTGCGTGCGCTCGTGTCTCGCATCGGCTACGAACTCGTCATCAACCACTCGGGGATCGACATCGACGCCGACGTCGAGGTCATCGACACCCGTCAGGGAGAGACAGCCGGGTGTGAAGCAGCGCTCGCCCGTCTGCAGCAGGCGAGCGAGGACGCTGCACAGCGATACCACTCAGGAGAGCGCATGAGCGAACGTGAGTATCTGCTCGACAAGTTCCGTGCGCTGTCACGGTGGTACCACGGCACCGACGAATGGCTGGCTGACGCCAAGGTGGTCGGCCGTCCGCCCGACTGGAAGATATTCGTCGCAGGTGAGCAGTTCGCGCAATGGCATCCGCGCGCCGGCCGCTTCGCATTCGCCAAAGCGAGCCTTCCCCTGCTTGCGGACACTAACACCCTCAGTCGTGTCCACCTGCAGCCCGGCCCCGACTGGAAAGGTGACGTGTTCGGCCCGATGGTCGACAGCATCGAGGGGGACATTCGTGTAGGTGACGATGTGCTGGTGCTGCGCGACGGCGACCTGCTCGGCACCGCCCGATCGCTCGCCGCCGCGTGGGAATACGCTGGTTCCCCTGGAAGGCTGGCCCGCGCCAAGCATCGGCTTTGAGTGGACTCTTGTGCGTTAACCTTAGCACTACACCAACGGGGCGGGCAGGACTTGATGATAAGCCACTACACTATTGGGGCACATCATCGCGTTAACGATAACGAGGCATTTCTTGGTTAACGTTAACGGGAACTTCATTTTCTTGTCGAGCCAGTAAACGGATCTACTGGTTACGCCACATCGCCTCGACAAGGGCACATCGTCGCGTTAACGATAATTTGGTCATTCCTTGTGGATCTGAACCCCTGATACACTTGCAAATCTGGTATGCACATTAGTTGGTTTTATAGACGCCTTCTCTATTGAGGAGTTTTGGTAACATGTCTCAAACGGAATGCCCTCACACAAAAGCTGCTGCAACCGATGGAACACTGCTCAACACACACCCCGCAGGAGGTGAAGTATGATGTATCCGAATCGTTACTATTGCTCGGTCCTGATGGAGTGCCGTAAAGCCTTGGAAAAGTTGAATGTATTCACAGTGTTTTTCTTCAAGAAACAATTTGCAATGCTGTTGGAGGAACTGCAAGTCCACGGAAATCGAATGGAGGCGGCTATTCAAGACAAGGCCGATCTCCATCGTTACCACTGTGAAGCAAAAGTGGTGCATGATGAACTCAAGGTCCTCAACATGAACAAGGAGGAGCTTGAAGCACAAATTGGTGAGATGCAACTCACAGTATCCAAAGGGGAAGAACTTGAACATTTACACAAGCAGAAGATACAATTGTCTCACGAAGTCAACATGTTGCAGAAGGAGATGTTTGAATTGACGGAATATCTATCACCACCAAACGACAGCACAGCACACTCCCTGTTCCTAGAGAAGGAGGTCCTCAATAATGGCCACGATTAATCACAACGGCGAGGAATACGAATATGACCCTCACGCACTCCGTGTTGCAGTTGATTGCAAAGTCTGTTGGTATGAACCAATCATTGAGCGTACTCCGGCCGGTGATCCGACAGAAGATATGTTAGAATTCGCCTCCCACGACCCTGAGGTGGATCTTAATTTACTAAGGTCAAGTATCGAAAAAGCCATCGAATCTGGTAATCCACCCCCGCAGGATTATTTGTCGGATTACACAGGAATGGTCGTGTATGACGGAATCGAAAAAGAAATCAGGTTTTACCTCTGCGAACCCCACCTCGGTGAGAAAGCAATGGAAGATGCTTTTGAATTGTCCATGTTTTGGGACCAAGTAGATCATGGGGGGTTCATGAGA
>CATMIM010000053.1 GCA_950068635.1 uncultured Candidatus Poseidoniales archaeon | reverse complement strand
ATGTAGACGATCTGCGAGAGGAAGTTGGCCCCGAGCCAGGCCATCACAAGGGTCCAGCAGAAGGAAAGACCGGACTTTCCGACCTTATTCTTGATTGCTATCATCAAGAGTAAATCCGCTTGCAGAGTATTTGAATCTCCCCATGATACCCCCACGGGGTATACCCAATTATGCCCCGTATTACGGAATCTGGTATACCGTTCATTCCGACTCATCGCTCGTAGGTGCGAGTTTTCGGAGCCGTTTCCCGACCTCTTTCAGCCATGTGCTGTCCACCGCGTCCTCTCCACCGAGCCGAGCCAGTCGCTCACGGTGGGTCCGCTCAAGTTCACGATTCCTCAGGTGTGCGTGAATTAGAACCAACGCCGCATGGCTCATGGCATCGATGTATTCGTTCTCAGCGTCCCATGAGCGTTCGAAGCAAGCGATCGCCCCGGGCGGGCCGTGCAGCAGCCCTCGCTCGAGTTGGCGCATGCCTGCCGCCGACCACATGCGCCCGGTGGTGCCGACGATCATCCCGCGGAAGAACAGGTAGATCTCCCCGAGAACCAGCAACGTGGCGAGCAAGAACGCGCCGAGCTGCTCCACTCCACTGAACTGCTCCCAGCCGGTTGCGAGCATCGCGATGGCGCCGAAGCAGAGCAGCAGGCCCGAGAGCGGTGCCACCACGACATCGCGCTGGGTAACCGACATGTGGCGCACGCCCGCGAGCACGCCCACTCCGCCGAGTCCGCAGGCCACCAGCGCGCCCACCTGGTTCAGGTCAGCCGTCTGGGTCGGGGCCTGCTCGCCGATGAGCAGCAGCCCCGCGATGAGCAGCCACCCCCGTCCGTGCAGTCCTGAAATCTCGGGAAACGGTTGCTGCTTGCTGTACCACAACAGCACACCACCGATGAGCGCGAACAGCATCGTCCAGCCGAGCACACCCTCACCTCGCCCTTTCGGCATCGTGGAGAGGAAATTAACCCCACTATGCGTCAGTCGGCTGACGGCTCGCCGTCATCACCACGCCAGCCAGGACTCCAGAATTCCTCGTCGTCGAGCCAGCGCAGCCAGGCTTCCGCGTCCGCGCGCAGCAGCCGGAAAGCCCTGCGGTCCAACCCTTCGAGCAACTCGTCACTGACTTCCTGCTCGGTATGCGCTTCTGTCCATTCGACCTGCAGATGGCGCACGATCCGCTGTCCCTCCGCATGGTTGTCGAAGTTCCGCTCACACCCCTCTTGGAGTTCTTGGAGCCACAGCCTGGTTCCGCGCATGTGCGGGTCGCTGGCGATGATGCGCGTGCTGCGCTTGAACGGCCACCATCCCATCGCTTCCCCTCCGCTGCCCGTTATCCTTGAGGCTTCGCCCTCATCATAGCCGCGTAACCCTGATGCCCTCACTCCCACTGCAACCACCGATGGGTCGAGTCGTCGTGCACACCCATGGCCGAGCGCGAGAGCGCGGTTGCGCGGACCTGATCGAGATGTACGCCGAGCGACTGGCCGGTCGCGGGGTGCGGCTGGTGCAGCACGCAGGCAAGCTCAGCCATGACGAGTATCTCGACCGAGTCAGTCGTCAGGCAGGCGGCGGGAGGTTGCTGCTGCTGGATGAGGAGGGCGAATCCGGCTCCACTGAATGGCTGTGCGAGCGCTGGAAGGAGTGGAAGCTGGGCACGGACACGGTTCACCTGGCGGTGGGTCCGGTCGAGGGCTTCACTCGCAAGGCTGCCGCTGACCATGACACTCTTTCCCTCGGCCCGCTCACCCTGACCTACGAACTGGCGGCGGTGCTGCTGCTCGAGCAACTCTACCGCGCGTCCGAGGTCGAGCGCGGTTCGCCCTACCACCGGGGCTGATCAGGAACCGCTCAGTTCGTCACCGTGCCGCACGATCTCCGTCAGCAACTCGTCGAGCATCGCCCCGTCGACATCGGGATTGGAGATCACTGGCCGGATGATCACCTGACCGTCGAGCACCGCCTTGGTGACCATGAAGCGCCCTTCTGTGGAGATGCGTTCGCGGATGCTGGAGTTCAGCGCGTCGAGGTCCACGCCGTCGGAATCGGCGGGCTCGTAGCGCAGGCAGACGTTGGTGAACTGCCTCTCGGACATCAGCACCAGACGTGCGTTGGAGCTAACCTTCGCCTCGAGTTTCGCCGCTGTTTCCATGCAGCGGTCCACCCGCTCCTGCCATCCTGAGTGGCCGAGCGACTTCCACGCCAGCCACAGTTTCAGCGCATCGACGCGTCGACCGCACTGAAGGCTGATGCGCCCTCGGTCGACCCGAGAATTCTCCTCATGGAACAGGTAGTTCGCCTCATCACCGTGAGAGCACACACGGGCGAGCGTGTTGGATTTGCGCGCCAGGAACACCGAGCAGGAGATCGGCATGCCCATCAGTTTGTGCGGGTCCCAGCAGAGCGAGTCAGCGAGTTCGATGCCCGCCAGCAGAGAGCGGTGTTTCGGCGAGAGCAGCGCGGCACCCCCCCAGGCGGCGTCGACGTGCAGCCAGAGGTATTCGCGTGCGCACACCTCGGCGATCTCACGCAGCGGGTCGAAGGCACCGCGAACGGTTGTGCCCGAGGTTGCCACAACGCAGAATGGTATCCGGCCGGCGCGCTTCTGGTTGTCGATCTCCTGACTGAGACCATCAACGTCCATCCGGCCGTCGGAGTCACAGGGAATGGCGATCAGGTGGTCCAGACCGATGCCGAGCACGTTGATGGCCATCTTCACCGAGTAGTGTGATTCGTCTGAGACGAACGCCACCAGGGTTCTGCCGGACAGACCGTCGTGCTGGACCCCCGGAAGTTTCCAGTCGCGGGCGCACAGCAAGCCGTAGAGGTTGCCGTTGGACCCTCCGCTGGTGAACACCCCTTCGCCGGCGTCGAAGCCGGCTATACGCGCCATCGTCTGCACCATCTCCTGTTCGATCAGGGTGGCCATCGGCGAGATCTCGTAGGTATGCATCGAGGTGTTCGTAAGCGAGGCGAGCATGTCCCCGGCGAGTCCGGTGATGAGTGTGTTACTCCACAGCGACTGCAGGTAGCGAGGATTGCGCGTCCGTACCGCCTCATCGAGATAGACATCGATCAAGCGTAGAAGAGCATCCGGTTCTACTCCATGGCGCGACACCGCCAGATCCAGTTGTTTCAGCAACTTGTCGGGAGCGGTCGCCTTGGTCAGTGGCTCGTCGTCGGCCGACTGCACCTTCAGGTGACGCCAGATGCGAACGAACAGTCCCTGCAGCAGGAGTTCATCATCGGGATTCAGAGTATTCTCGCCATCCGTCAGCGGACCACCGGCCCTCCCTCACACAGCCGGGTATCAAGCATTACCGCCACCCACTAGGCGCCACCTAGACGAGAGAGCACGAATCCCAGCTGCCCTCAGAGGGTCTCTTGGGCGTGCCGTTGGGCGTCGACCGCACAGATGGCGGCCATGTTGACCACTTCGCGCACACCGTCGCCCTGCTGCAGCACCTGCACCGGCTTGGCCGTCCCTTCGAGGATCGGTCCGGTCATCTCCGCATCACCGAGATGGTCGAGCAGCTTGTAGGATATGTTCGCCGCAGCCAAGTTGGGACAGATCAGCACGTTCGCCGGGCCGCTGAACTTCATGAACGGAAATTGCTCCTGGATGTCAGGAACGAGTGCGGTGTCTGCCTGCATCGGTCCGTCGATGATGAGGCTCGGGTCCAGTTCACGGGCTAGCCTGACAGCCTCCTCTACCCTGTTCGAGCGCATCTCGCGACTGGAGCCGAAGTTGGAGAATGAGAGCATCGCGACTCGTGGCAGCACGCCGAACCTGCGCGCCACGCGCGCTGTCTGCACGGCTATCTCCGCCAGCGTGCGCGTGTCCGGGTAGATGTTCACCGTCGCATCGCCGATGAACAGCAGTCGCCCCTTGATGGCCATCATGTACATCCCCACCAACCGATGAGCGCTCGGGTCGGTGCCGATCACCTCGAGGCACGGTCTGAGGATGGCCGGGTAGGCGCGGCTCAGCCCACCGACGAAGCCGTCAGCATCTCCGTTCTGCACCATCGCCGCGCCGAAGTACATGCGTGACTTCAGCAGCCGCTCGGCATCGTAGAGCGTCACACCCTTGCGCGCCCGCTGTTCGGCCAGTTTCTCCATGTAGACCCCCTTGCGCCGCGGGTCCTGTAGGATGTCGACGCACTCGCATTCGAAATTCAACCCCAACTCCTCCTTGCGGCGCTGGATGCGGTCCTCATATCCGAGGAGAATCGGCTTGCAGATGCCCTCCTGAATGAGAACGTGGGCGGCACGGATGACCGATGGGTGGTCACCCTCGGGGAAAACGATGCGCTTGACATCCGACTTGGCGCGGTTGATCACGCTGCGCATCACGGTGTGGGTGAGCCCGAGTCGCGACTCCAGTTCCTCACGGTATTCCTCGACGCTGAATTCGCTGCTCTCGATGCCCGCCATTCCCTCCGCCACGGCAGCCTCCGCCACCGCTGATGCCACCCACACGAGCACCCGCCGGTCGAACGGCTTGGGGATGATGTACTCCTTACCGAACTGGATGCTGTCGAGTCCATATGCCTGTGAGACGCTGTCGGGAACCGGCTCCTTGGCGAGGTCCGCCAGCGACTTGGTGGCGGCCATCTTCATTCCGGACGTGATGCCCTTGGCCATGCAGTCGAGCGCGCCGCGGAAGATGTACGGGAAGCCGAGCACGTTGTTCACCTGGTTGGCGAAGTCCGAGCGACCGCTGGCGACGACTGCATCCGGCCGGGCGGCCTTCGCCACGTCCGGCATGATCTCCGGGTCGGGGTTCGCCAGCGCGAACACGAGCGGGCGTGGCGCCATCGAACGCAGCATGTCGCCGCTCACGATGTCGCCCACCGACAGGCCGAGGAACACATCCGCGTCCTTCATCGCGTCTGCGAGGTCACCGTCGTCGACGTCGCGCGCGAAGCGCGCCTTGTACTCGTTGATGTCCTCGGCGTCGCGCCTCGCCTCGGTGATGATCCCCTTCGAGTCGACCAGCAGCATGTTCTCCGGGCGCACGCCCAGCAGCAGCCAGTGCTCGGAACATGACAGCGCGGATGCTCCGGCGCCCGAGACGACCACCTTCACATCCTCTATGTTCTTCTCAACCACCTCCAGCCCGTTCAGCAGCGCCGCACCCGAGATGATGGCGGTCCCATGCTGGTCATCGTGCATCACCGGGATGTCCAACTCCTCGACCAGCCTGCGCTCGATTTCGAAGCACTCTGGAGCGGCGATGTCCTCCAGGTTTATTCCACCGAAGGTCGGAGCGATTCTCTTCACCGTCTCGACGAACGAGTCAACATCCTTTGCATCGAGCTCGATGTCGAACACATCGATGTCGGCGAACGCCTTGAACAGCAGCGCCTTCCCCTCCATCACCGGCTTGCTGGCCAGCGCCCCGATATCCCCGAGGCCGAGCACGGCGGTACCATTCGAGATGACGGCGACGAGGTTCCCCTTGGCGGTGTACTTGTAGGCGTTCTCCGGCCATTTCTCGATCTCGAGACAAGGGTAGGCCACCCCAGGGGAATAGGCGAGCGAGAGGTCCCTCTGGGTGGCGTGCGGTTTCGTCGGTACCGTGCGCATCTTCCCCTGCGGGTGGGATGCGTGGTAGGCGAGTGAGTCCCTGCGCAATTGGTCGTCCTTGCTCATCGGTGTGGTCACCGGCTCCGTCCATTCGGCCGACCCCCTCCAATATGTGCGTTCCCCTTTCGCCATAATAGCGAAACAGGGTTACCGGGGCAAAAAAATCGCAAGGTATCCGTAGGATACATCAACCCACTTTATTGATAAGCAATTGCAAAAGCGTCACGGGCATGGATGCATATTCGCACAGGCGTTCTTTGAACGCTATCCACATCCGTAGTCTGCTGCTGGTGACGCTGATGCTGCTGGCCGCATGGACACCGATGGTGCTCCCCACCCAAGCCCAAGCGCCCACGGTCACAGAATGGGGTTCGGGTGGTCACAACGACACCGGGTGGATTCGGCTCGATGCGACCGGCGCCGATTCGGCGACGGGCCAGATGGCTGTCGCCGACCTGCATCACCTGCTAGCTCCCGGAGCGCTGCTGGACAACATCTCGTTCGAGGTGCGCGTCGACGGCGCCAACGACCTGTGGGCGGAACAGCCCCAGTTGTCATTCGTCGACACGCAGACGGCCATCATGGACTGGCGTGGACTAGGCGGCTTCGGCCAGCAGAACGACCTCCTCGGTCCCGATCCACATTCATCGAGGCTCTCCCCGAACGTCAACACCGGTGCTTCGTGGCTGGTGCCCGGAGGTGCCGAGGTGACCGATCTGGTCATCGAGGCACTCCGGCCTGTGGACCCGCTGATCACCTTCTCGCCGGTCACGCTCGACGTGACCGCCAGCGCCGTCCATCCCGGCGACGGCCGCTTGTATGTCGCCGTGGGCGATGCGCTGCTGCAGCTCGATGCGAACAACAACCCCATGGTCATCGAACTCGATGAGGATGTGGCCACCACCGCGCTCGTGGTGGATGTTGCAAACGATCGCTTGGTCGTGGCGACGGATGACGGCGGCTTCCGCGTCTGGGCGTTGTCCGACTCATCCGAATCGCTCCCACTGCCCTCACTACCGGGAGGCGCCGTAGCAGGCGCGTTGGAACTCGACCCCGCTGGGGCGTTGTGGGCTGGAACGACAGCCAGCGACCTGTTCAGTTACGGAGTTGGTGGCTGGACTGATGCACTCAATCCGTCGGCTGGTTCTGACGAGGTGACCGACATGCTCGAGGTGGGCAGCGACATGCTGCTCGCCACGCTCGGAGGCGGAGTGATGCGCTTGGACCTCACCAACGGTCAGTGGAAGTCTGCATGGGACACTCAAAACCACCTTCCAAGCGACGACGTCAATCAGTTGCTCGAGGTCAACGGCGTGTTGATGATCTCCATGGATGGCGCCGGCATCGCCCGACAGTCAATATCCACCGGCTCGTGGCTCGCCACCTGGACTGATGCCAACTGGCTTGCCTCAAACGAAGT
>CATMIM010000052.1 GCA_950068635.1 uncultured Candidatus Poseidoniales archaeon | reverse complement strand
CCGCGAACTCCTCTTTGAGACTGAGTGCGGGCAGACTCGTCTCCGGCTCCCAGCCATCATCGTCGTCTGCTGCCTCGTCGTAGCCCACTTCGGGCACGTCGTCGGCGATATCATCGTCCTCCTCCTCATCCTGGCTGTCCCAGGTGTCCTGCGCATCCGGATCCTTGATCACGATATGCGGCTCGACTATCGGTTTCGCCTCGCTGGCAACCCGCTGGAAACTCTCGTCCTCGATCTGGGTGGGCTCGCGCACCTCCAGGCTGAGTTCCAATTCGATACGCCGCATGCTCGTCATGCGCACGCCACGCGAGTGGTCCACAAGGTCGCGCAGATGGCGCAAGACCCGGCCCGCGTGGCCCCCAGTCACATCGAGCAGATTGTCGATGACATGCTCCGGAGGAGCCCAGCGCTCCCTGGACGACAAAGCCATCCTGCGCTGGATCAGATCCTTCACTTCGGAGCGCTCCAGCGGCGCGAGCGAATCGGTGACATCCATCTCCTGCGTAAGGTCCTCTGGGAAGGCGCTCAACTGCCCGGGAGTGACGGTGACCAGCACGAGCGCACGGAGGCGTCTGAGCACGGGCATCAGGTCGGACATGGCGGAGGCTAGATCGGCACCCGATACGTTGGGGAAATCGAAGGTGATCATCGCCATGTTCCCGGTGCGTGATTGCAACTCGGTGACCAGCCCCTCAACGAGTGCTCCGCGGACCGGTGGAGTCTCGAAAACATCGAGCAGGCTGCAGTACATCTCCTCCAGGAATCGGGTGGCTACATCGCCGCTCGGCCAGAAGGGGGGGGAGTAGTATTGCTCGGTGATCGAAGACAACGTCTGTGCCAGTGAAGTGCGCCCACTGCCGCGCTCCCCCACCAGACAGATCACCCGGGGTGAATAGAACCTCAGGTGGTGTGACAGGGTGCCCAGCAGATCCTTCCTCCCAACCAGCAGTTTCAGCTGGCTCCGCTCCAACGGCCGGATGTCGAATGGGTTGGAACTCATATGTGGGAAATCGAGCCTTCTGCCGCCTTGTGTCTGCATATCGTCGGCAACTCACGAGTCGCTTAACATGTTTACGCGTGTTTCGTCGAATTCGGGACGCGTTCGCATACGTTGAATGAACCGCCGAGGCCCTGATGCCCCTGATTTCTGAAACAAACACGCGCGCAAATATAAACAATTAACGCGTTAATAACGCATAACCTGAACCGTTGCACCCGTTAACCACCCCCGATTAACGGATTATTAACGCATCATTGACTTGGATGCACCTGAGTATCCTGCAAGTTCTCAACCACCTGTCACGGAGTGATTTCGTCCGCCAAGAATGATTTAGGGGGCGGGTCGGCTGGCCTCGTCGCGAGGGGTGGACATGCCGGTCGAGAACAGCCGTCTGAAGGGGTTCTACCGGCTCAGCGTTTCCGAGCGTCGCGAACTCCTGCGGGATCTCGCGGGCCTGTCAGATGAGCAGGTCGAGGCGTGGGCCCAGACAGGGGAGTTGAGCGAGTCTGCGGCGGACAGGATCATCGAGAATGTGGTCGGAACCCTGGCCCTTCCAGTAGGGGTGGCGACCAACTTCATCATCGACGATGAACACTACTTGGTACCGTTCGCATTGGAGGAGCCGAGCGTGGTGGCTGCGGCCTCCAACATAGCCAAGAGATGCCACGCGAAAGGGGGGTTCACGAGCGACAACACGGACCCCATCATGATCGGCCAGATCCAGGTGGTCGAATGTGCCGATGCAGAGGCCTCGAAACAGGCCGTCCTGGACGCCAAGGATGAGCTCATGGAAAGGTGCAACGAAGTGGACCCGATTCTGGTTCGATTCGGGGGTGGATGCAAGGATATCGAAGCCCGCGTGCTGGACACCGAATCGGGCCAGATGGTCATCGTTCACATCCTCGTGGACTGCCGCGATGCGATGGGTGCCAACGCGGTCAACACCATGGCGGAAACGATTGCCCCACGAGTGGAGGCGATCACAGGCGGGACTGTCATCCTGCGCATCATCAGCAATCTGGCCGTGCACCGATTGGCACGGGTGAGCGCGACCTTCACCGCCGCAGAACTCTCAGACTCCGGAGATGACGCTGAAGCGGGTGGGAAGGTGATCGACGGCATCATCCAGGCATACCATTTCGCCAAGGCTGACCCATTCCGGGCCACCACGCACAACAAGGGCATCATGAACGCCATCTCGGCCATCGCCCTCGCCTGCGGGCAGGATTGGCGCGCCATCGAGTCTGGTGCCCACTCATACGCCGCTCATGAGCGCACATACACATCCCTGACCCACTGGGAGAAGGATGCGGACGGAAACCTGCATGGCTCGATCGAACTGCCCATGGCAGTCGGTCTGGTCGGTGGCGCGGTGACAGTCCACCCCACCGCCAAGACGAACATCGCCCTGCTGGGTGTACGCAGCGCCGACGACCTTGCCAAGGTAATCGCCGCGGCTGGCATGGCCCAGAACCTCGGGGCGCTGCGCGCACTGGCCACCGTCGGCATCCAGGCCGGGCACATGAAGCTCCACGCTCGCAACATGGCTGTCTCGGCGGGTGCGACCGAGGACGAGGTCGACAGCGTGGTCGAACTCGCCCGTGCAGAAGGTAGAATCACCGCCGAAGCCATCGAGAATGCTCTCAAGCAGGTCCGTGGCGAGTGAATCGAGTCACTCGGCGGCTTCTTCGGCAGCGTCGAGATCTTCCGAGACGGTCGCATCTCCTTCGAGGACCTCCTCGACCGGAGCATCATCTTCCTCGATCCCGGACTCCTCGTGTTCCTGCTCGTCGAGCTCATCCTCGTCCTCGTCATCGTCGGAGCCTGCCTGTGCAAGGGCCCTCGCAAGTTGATTGGCCGTGAGCCCGGCGGCCCTCGCCTGCTCCTTGAACCAGCCCGCCACGGAGGCGGTGTCGGTGTACGGGCAGCCGAAGTACTCCGAGAAGCGGCGGGTCGTGGTGAGGCGTCGTGTGTTCCCATCCCGGCGCTTGTCGATCAGCCCCAGTTCCCTGAGGTCACCGACGTGCTCGTAGGTCACCTGGCCGAGCATTTCGACCAACTGGCTCTGCTGCATCGGCTGGTGGTAGGCGATCAGCGCGGCGGCGCGCAGCAGCCGCTTCGGGATCTCGGTGCGAGCGATCCTGGGGATGAAGTCGGACAGTTCCGGCTTGACCTCGAGCACCCAGTAGCGGTTGATCTCGGTCAGTTGCAGGGCGCAGCCCTCGCGGGAAGCGATGTTCTCCTTGAGCTCCAGCAGCGCCATGCGGATGGCCGACTCCTTGGCGTCGAACTGCTCCACCAGCTCCGTCTGCGAGAGTGACTTCCCGGCGCCGAACAGGGTCGCTTCGAGCAATGTCACCAGAGTCGGTGCTTCCGCGACCGGGATGTCCAGCATCTCCGGCTCTGGGTGAACATCATCCACAGGCTCCACGACGATCTCCTCCTCGATGGTTGACGTCTCATCCGCCCCTTCGTTCATGCGGTCACCCCGTTGAGCCTGACATCCAACTTCTCGGTGATGGAATCGAAATCGGTGTCTTCCGGCCACTTGTCCTGCAGGAAGATGTCCCCGTTGGGCTGCTCCAGCTGCCAGATGTCTGTGTAGCCCCTGTGCGTCAGGAACAGCGCCGAGACGAACCCAGCCACCTGGCTCTCCTGTTCCGCCTCCTTGGCATCCCAGCCTGCGGCCTCACCCTCGGCCTGCAGCAGTTCACAGATCTGGCCGACGGTCACCGGCTCTCCAGCGCTCGACAGCGAGCGGAGCGCATTCCAGCAGCGGCGGATGTCATCCTCGATGTCATCGTCGTGCACCCGCGACTTGACGTTGGCGAGCGCGTGCTGCACATCGATCTGGTAGCGTTGGCGATTCTCTTCCCGCAGGCGCCTCTCAGCCGCTTCCTCGTGCGCATCGCCCAGCGACAGCAGCAACTCTCCAAGCGTCACCGGCCGACCAGCGTCCCGCTTGATGCGACCATCGAACAAGTTGGGCAGTGCGTCACCAGCCTGGCCAGAGAGCACGCGGTTGGTGAAGGCGAAGTCGTCGTCTTCGAACTCGGTCTCCCAGCCAGAGTCGAACGCCCACGGGTCCTCATCCCACGCATCAGCCCTCTCCTGTCGCTCCATCAGCGTCGCAGCCTGACCGTGCAGCACCCCCCAGGCCAGCCGAATCAGCCGTCCACATGTTGGCAGGTCGATGTTCTCCGCAGCGGAGATGCGCTCCTTGAACAGGGTGATGAATTTCGACAGGTCGACGTGCCACGGGTCCAGGGAGTCGTCGTTGAACATCTGCAGCACGATGGCGATGCTGCGGTCGAACGGATCGACGAGCGTCTGATGCTCCGACTGCTCCAGTTCAGCCAGTTCGACCAGGTGATCCATGTACTGGCTCTTCTGCAGTTCGCCGTTCTCATGACCGAGCATCGAGGCGATGATGTCCGAGCGCAGTGCCATCTTGTCGAGTGCGCTCATGCGAATATCCCCCTCACTCGACTTCGTCGTCCTCGGTCACCTCGATGATGACGGTGTCCCCATCAACGGCCTCGGAATCCTCTTCCTCGGCATCGCGGGAGTCGAGTTCTTCCTGCTCTGACTGCTGGATGGCGAGTTCGACATCGAGTTTCTCCTCCATATCCTCACGGGAGTCATCGGCACGGTCGGCGAGTGATTCCAAGGTGCCGTCCGCCTCATCACCGTCGGCCTCCGCCTCCGAATCCAACCCCAGTGAACTCCCGCCCAGACTCTCGGGCGCCGGCAGTTCCTCCGGCGTGCGCGGCATCTCGTCGACCACGGGCAGGTCGTCGAGCTCCCCCTTGCGGCGCTCGTTCTCCTTCAGCGCCTCCAACTCGACGTAGGCCGCATCGCCGACCTCGATGGCCGTTTCGCGGCCGAAGTCGGTGATCAGGCGGCTGCAGCCGTCACCGGCGTGAGTGATGCCGATGTGATGGTCGGCCATCTCCAGCGAGACCTTCCTGAGTGTGACCATGATGAACTGCGCAGACTGGGCGCGCAGCTTGCACAACGAGGCGGTCGCCTCGGCGTTGAACGTGTCCAGATTCTGGTCGACCTCGTCGAAGTAGTAGAACGGAGAGGGATCGTAATCCTGGATGGCGAAGATCAGGGCCAGCGCCGCCATCGATTTCTCTCCACCGGAAAGCAGGTTCAGCCCGCTCGCCTTGCCAGGGGGACGGGCCCACATCTCGAGACCTCCCTCGAACGGTTTCTTCGGGTTCTCCAACTTGAGCTCCCCATGACCACCCGGTTGCAGGTGGGCATATGTGCGGGTGAAGTTGTCACTGACGATCTCCAGCACGGCGGTGAGCCGGTCCTTGCGCTCTCCCTCCAGCTGCTCCGCCAGTTCGAGCAGTTCCGTTCGGTGGGTCCTGAGATCCTTCGACTCATCGGTGAGCTTCCCCAGACGCTCTTCGGTCTCGTCGTACTGCTCGATGGCGCGCATGTTGACATCGCCCAGATTGGACACCTTGCGATCCAATGTCCTGACACTCGCCTCCGCCTCCTGCACCGTCGGCAGCACAGCATCACCTTCCGGTGGTGCCACCTCGAGTTCGGCCATCTCCTCGGTGAGTTCCTCGAGTGAGCGGCGCTTCTGGGCGATCTGCAGCGAGAGGTCGTCTATGCGCTTGCGCACGCTGTCACGGTCGCGCGCCTTCTGCTCGAGTCGGGTTCTGAGCGCGGTGCGCTCGTCGCGCAGCGCCAAGCGCTGCTCGTCCAGTTCATGATGCTCGTCGGACACCTCCTGATGCGCTATGCGCACCTGTTCGAGTTCAATCTCGGAGGTGGAGATCTCGACCTGCTTCTCCTCGATGAGTGTGCGCAACGTGTCGGCCGAGGTCACCTGGTCGGTGTGGCGCCGCTCCAAGTCTGCGACCTGCTTCTCGAGCAGGTCCGAGTGACCTTGTCCGGACGTGAGCACCTGCTCGGCGGCGTTCTGCGCTCGCTCGGCGTCGGTGCGCTTGCGCTCCGCCTCGCGGAGTTGCCTTGAGAGGTGTTCAGGAGTCGCATCCTGCAGAGCCGTCGCCGCCGCCGCTCTGGCCTCCACCGCCTCCTCGTGTGCGCTACGTGCCTCGGAGAGGCGATCGGCGTGGATGTTCGCCTCGGTCTGCGCTGCGGTGAGTTTGCTGCGCGCCGCCTTGACCCGGTTGTCGGTCTGCTCGAACAGCGTCTCCGCCCGCTTCAGGTCCTCCTTCCACAGGCGCATCTTGAGTGTGTGATCGTCGTTGGTCAGGTTCGAGATGCGAGCACGCAGTTCCTGCTCGTTGCGCCTGAGTTCCGTGAGCGCCGCCTCGGTCGTCTCTGAGACCAGACGGAGGCGCTCTACCTCCTGCTCGTTGCGACCGACCTCGGCCACGCCTGGCAGTCGACCGCCGAACTGCGGGCGCCGCCCGCGGGTGGAGCCCCCGATCATCGCACCACTGCCATCGACGATGCTGCCGTCGAGCGTCACCATGCGCACTCCACCCATGTGGCGGCGTGCCACATCCATGTTGTCGACGATGAGCGTGTCGCGCACCGCGTTGACCACGGCCGCCTCGATCGATTCGTCGTACTCGAGCAGTTCCGAGGCGAAGCCCACCACACCGGGTTGCCGCGCCACCATCAGCGCCTTGCCCTGCGGACGCCGTGTCGTGAGCTTGTTGAGCGGCAGGAAGGTCGCCCTGCCCGCCCGGTTGCTGCGCAGCCAGGTGATGCACCTGTCCGCCACCTCGTCGTTGGAGACGACGATGCTGTTCATGCCTCCACCCATCGCGTAGGCGAGCGCCTCCTCGTGCGCCTGATCCTTGGGCGCACACAGTTCGCTGAGCGAGCCAAGAATGCCTTGGATCTCGCGTGAATCCCTGAGTTGGATGATTGCCTGCACGGCCTGAGCCATGCTCGCCCGGGCACCTGAGCGGTTCTCGAGTTCTCCGCGGGCGCGGGCGAGTGCAGTCTCGGCTGCGCGCAGGGCTTCGCGGCATCGTTCAGCGTCTTCGAGCAGTTGTCGCTCCTGTCGCTGGAGTCGGCTGACC
>CATMIM010000051.1 GCA_950068635.1 uncultured Candidatus Poseidoniales archaeon | reverse complement strand
GACCTCGACGCCACGTCACCGGGAGCCAGCGTGCGCACCTTCAGAGTGGATGCCACCATGCCGGGGATGATGCTGCACTCCCCCACTGGAACGCGGGTGGTGCCGGAAAGCCAGCAGTTGCTGAATGTCTCCATCGCCGAGACCAGCACCGCCAGCGGCCTTGCTGACGAGACCCTGCAACTGCGCTGGTGGGTCGAAGGCCTGCACGACGACGGCGATGGCATCCCTGAAGTTGACGAATACGCCACTCGGCCGCTGTTGCGCGAGGGGGTTTCGGACTACTTCCACGCCCACTTCGAAGATTACCCCAACTCACAGGGCCAGTCAGTGTCCCTGTTCATCGAGGGAAGCGACCGTGCCGGCAACCTCCTGGATGGTGGAGGGCCGGGCTTCGAGGAGGATCTGCACCACTACATCTCTCTGGTCCCCTCACCGACCACCTTGGCGAACGCCACCCTCGAACTTCCGGGAGGGGACGTGCTCGTGCCGGCCCATGCGGCTTGGTTGAACGTGACCCTGCACGATGAGAACTGGATCGAGGACCTCGAGCGCATCGTCGTCGACATGAGGTGGGGAACAGAACTCACCTGGGAGCAGGGAGTTGGATTCAGTTCCAACAATCCTGAGGTGCAGGTGGAGAGTTTCACCCTCACAGGTGTGGGAGAGGAGGTACACCTGAACATCTCCTTCAGCGTCACCCCGCTGTTTGACCCGGGGGTGAGCCACGGCCAGTTCATCCTGCGAGTGACCGACTCATCGGGGGTGCAGGCGCTCGATACCGGACTTGGGTGGGAGTTCAATGCCGACATAATGCTCGCTGACTACTTCATCTCGCTCGCCGACGACCCGAACCACACCGCGCTCGAGGACGACGGTTACGTGGCTCTTGAGGCACGGTTGCTGATCAGCGGACGAGTGCGCTACTCCGCTGCCGACCTCGCACCTCCTGCCGACTCCTATCTGGTATTCATGGAGGTGCCTCTCGACCTGCCACTGCTGGTGCAGACCGATGAGGACGGCCACTTCTCCGGAACGATGGACGCACACGGCAGCGGACTCTATCGCGTCACCTTGCAGGTTGCCGGGGGTCCCGGAACGGTGTACCCCGCCCCGCTGGCGCTGCGGCTGCAGGTCGATGACCAGCCACCGGCCATCATCGGCTCCGAGCCAGCCTTCATCCCGGCCAACGCGACCACCCTCACGCTACAGTTCGACCTGCAGGAGGTAGGAGCCGGCATGCCAGCAGGCGAGATACAGGTCTCCTGCGTCATTCGACGGGGGTTGGAGACGGTAGGGGAGCAGGTGCAGGGCGCTGCCACCCTGCAGATTTCCGGCGAGGTCTCCCGTCATCTGGTGAACCTCTCCTTCCCGCCCTTGCTGGCTGGTGATTACCTCGACTGCTGGCTGGAGGTTGGCGACCTCGCTGGCAACCAGCTCAGCGGCACGGGCTCGGCACCCAACTGGCCGCTGAGCCTGCCGGTGGTGGAGGTGCGTCCGGATCTGCTCGCAAGTGAACTAACCCTGTTCCCTGACCCCCCTGTGTTCGGCCGGAACACCCTTGTGAACATCACCCTGATGAACATCGGCAACCACAGCGGTGAGCCGTTCATGGTCACGCTCGAGACCCTGATCCAACATGAAGGCAGACTGACCGTCTCGGAAGTGGGGCGACAGCAGGTGCTGCTGCACGAAGGAGAGACCACGACCACCATCTCATTCGCCTGGCTGCCCGACTGGGAGGGTGACCTCGACCTCGTGGTGCGAGTCGATGCCGACGAGGCGCTCGCGGAGCGGGACGAGAACAACACCTACTCGTGGACGATCACCGTCCAAGCAGCCCCAGAAGGAAGGGGCTTCTTCATCTCGCAGACCGCTCTCGCCATCGGGGGCGTCGCTCTGCTGCTGTTGTTCTGCATCGGAATGTTGCTCGCTCTGCGGCACCGTAAGGAGGAGGACGAATCCGACGAATGGGGGGAGGACATGGCTGAAGACGAGCCGGATCCCGCGATGCAAGGGACGGTCCAGCCTGATGGGTATGAATACCTCGAATGGCCATCTGACAGTGAAGAATGGTGGTATCGCGAGGATGCGCAAGACCCGTGGGCCCCATGGGATGAGGATGGTTGATTCCACACACCATCCAATCAATCACTGAGCGTTTGCGAAAGGGTGTGGGATTATCGGCCGACCCAGCGTGGGCGGCGGTGATGGCCGAGGAGACCGCGGACGTGGAGGATGGGGTCCTGATGGTCGAGTCCGCACATGAAGGCGAGGCTATGCACACCGGGATGCGCTTGTCGGAGATCCGTCTGCAGCAACGACTCTCGCTGCAACAGCCCCTCCTGCTGCCGCTGCACCTGCTCAAGGCCGAGCTGCTGTTCCACTACCAGAAACTGCGCGAGACCTGGGGAAGGGAGCACCTCACAACACTCGGATTCGGTTTGTTCGCCTTCCTGCTCGGATCGTGGGATCTCGGCATCGGGGAACAGAGGAGTGGGGGCGACATCTGGACCGTCGGCGTCAATGGGTTGAACTCCGTGTCAACGGCCGCGTTCGCACTGCTTCTGCTCAGTTACGCCTCGTGGGTGTGGTATCTGTTCCGCCTGCAACGACAGTTTCCGGTCGTGCGCGGCTTCGCACTGTGGATGTTCATCGGATGGGTTGCGATGCAGTTCGGAACGATGCGAGCGCACGCGATGTCGCCGCGATTTCCCTTCGACAGTGACTTCCAGGGGATGGTCTGGTTCGCAGCCTGCGTGGTGGTGCTGCTGTTCATCGGATACATCTTCGGCCAAGCGGTCATTCAGACACGCGACGTGCACGTGCAGACGCAGCACGCTCATCCCGACCCGCGCCGGATGGAGACGGCGATGCGCGACCATTCCCTCGTAGCGTGGACCGCTGTGCTGGTCGCCTGGGGGGTGTTCATCGCGTTGTCGAGCTGGTTCGGGGCGCATTATCTGGCGGTGCGCCCGCCGATGCCGGCCGGTCATGGCCTGTTCAAGGTCGGCTACTACCTGTTCGGGGCGATCTCGCTGGTGACGATGATGCACCTGCTGTGGTATCCACAGATGATGCTCGGAGATGCTGGTCAGCGCATTCAGTCCGACCGCGCCCGTGAAGTCACGCGCGATCTGCGCGGGGAGGTGATCGAGGACGCTCGCCAGCCAGGGAAATGCCCGGCGTGTGGTGCAGCGACCCCCATCAGCCGTCTGGCGGATGGCGAACTCGAGGTCAGCTGCGCTGGTGAACAGTGCCATGGTGCTGGGAAACCGAGTGAGCGCTGTCCAGAATGCGCTGCGGTGCTGCCCACGCGCATCAGTTGTGAGAACTGCGGGACGAGCGCCCCGGTGGTAGACCATCTGCCCGATGATGATGCGTGGTAGGCCGAAGCGGACAAAGGCAGGAACCCCGCGGATGCTGCTGGAGAGGTGTGCTGATGGACGTGCAGGCCTTGCGCGAGCAGTTCCCGACACTGCGCGCTGACGAGCCGCTGACCTACCTCGACAACGCCTGCGTGACGCTGCGGCCGGACTCGGTCATCGAAGCGATTAGCGACTACTACACGAAGCAGCCGGCGTGTGCTGGGCGGAGTCCGCATCGCTGGGGAACCGCGGTGACCCAGATGGTGAGTCGCACACGCAGGAAGGTGGGGGCCTTCATCGGCGCACAGCCGAGCGGTGTGGTGTTCATGCGCAACACCACCGAGGCGATCAATCAGGTTGCCAGCGGCATCGACTGGCGGGATGGCGACATCGTGCTCACCAGCGACAGGGAGCACAACAGCAACCTCGTCCCCTGGCTGCAACTGGAGCGGCGAGGCGTGATCGAGCACCGGCCGGTGCCCTCGCTCCCCGACAACAGCTTCGACATCGAGGCGTTCGCCGACTCCTGTGCGGACGCGGGTGACCGCCTGCGACTGGTGTCTCTTCCGCAGGTGGGGAACCTCGATGGTGTCGAGATACCGATCGGCGAGGTCGCTGCCATCACCCACGACCACGGCGCACGACTGCTGGTGGATGCCGCTCAATCAGTGCCGCACATGCCGGTCGACGTGAAGAAGCTCGGTTGCGACTGGCTGGCGTTCAGCATGCACAAGATGCTCGGCCCGTCCGGGATGGGCATCCTGTGGGGCAGTGACGATGCGCTGAATGAACTCGAACCGCGCACCGCCGGGGGTGATACGGTGGTGGACGCCTCATTCAGCGGGTTCGAGTTCCGTGCTGGCCCCGAACGGTTCGAGGGCGGCATCGGAAACTATGCGGGGATCGCCGGTACCGAAGCGGCCATCGACCTGCTGTCCGGGTTGGACATGGGAGAGGTGCAACTCCACGAGCAGCGACTGAACCGGATCATCGGCGACGGGGTCAGTGGAATCTCGGGAATCGAGGTGATCGGCCCCCAGGATCCGGCGGCTCGTGGTGGGGTGACAGACGTGCTGGTCGACGGATGTGACGTGCACGACCTCGCCATCCTGCTCGATGAAGCGGGAGGCATCCTGGTGCGCAGCGGGTTCCATTGCGTCAACAGTTGGTTCAACGAGCGGGGTCTCGACGAGGGTTCTCTGCGCAGTTCGCTGTATCTCTACAACACCGAAGCTGAATGCAGGCACTTCGTGGATACGTTCACGGAAGTCGTCAACGCCATCCGCTGATGCTCCTGGTCACGACGGTTTCAAGGTGGTTACCCGCCCACGACGGCTCTGAGGTGCTCTGATGACCCCTCCCGAAGATTGGGCTGACGCGGAGATGCCCCCCGCCCCCGTGGCTCCCGCACGCCGCGGTCTGCTCTCGAGGATCCCCGGGAGAACACAGGCGCTCGCATCGTCGATCTCGCTGCTGTTGATCGTCGCCCTGTTCATCGGGGTGCTGATGTGGCGCACGGCCTGGTATGAGGACCAGTTGACGAGACCACCTGAGCAGTACATCGAATGGCAGTCCGAATTCTTCAGCATCACCGGTCAGGACAACATCAGCGGATTGACGGGTGACGGGGTGGTCATCTGCGTGGTCGACACCGGTGTGGACACCGGGCATTCCGACCTTGCGCTGATGAATCTGGTGGCTTGGAAGGACTTCGTGAACGACCGACCGACTCCATACGACGACCAGGGACATGGGACGGCGATGGTCGGTGTGATCGTAGCTGCCGGCGGACTGCGAGGAGTCGCCCCGGGTGCAGAACTGCTGGTGGCCAAGGCGATGGGCACCGAGGGCCAGGGTGATGACGAGACGCTCGGGGCGGCGGTCGATTGGTGCGTCACCGAGGAAGCGGACATCATCTCCCTGAGCCTCGGGGGCGCGCCCGGATTCGACCTCATCCTCCTGAGCACCGATGCGCTGGAGCAGTCAGTGCAGAACGCGCTCGATGCGGGCGTGTTCGTGACCGCGGCTGCGGGCAACGACGGCGATGATGATGACGGCGATGTCGAGAGTCCCGGCTCCATCGAAGATGTGATCTGTGTTGGAGGAATCGACCGTCATGCTGTGATCTGGACGGGTTCCAGCGAAGGTGACAACAACGGACGGTTCTTTCCGCTGCCGCCCATCCTGCCGCGCTCCGACCCAGACAAGAAGCCGGAGTTGGTGGCACCGGGCAAGGATGTCCCGGTGCTCATCGCCAACAAGGCGGACGGTCTCGCATGGGGTCACGCTTCGGGCACCAGCGCATCGACAGCATGGATGTCAGGAGCACTGGCAATCCTTCTGGAGGCGCGGCCAGACCTGCAGCACGAAGGAAGCGCTGGGGGACAGACGGCGATCAACAGCGTCAAGGATTGGATCGAAGAGACCTCCGAGGGAGTCTCTGGTCACGATGACCACTATGGATACGGGCGGCTGCGCATCGACAGTCTGCTCACCGCCGCGGGAGTCTCTTCCGAACCAGATTCCAGCCAGCCAAGAGTACCTGCACTGGATCCGGCGGATATCTTCGCTGAGCGCCAATGAGGCTCGGCCATTGGACGGCTGCAGGCATTGACTTGAAATGGGGCGCTCCACCGGCTCGATGCATGACCGATGCGGATGACTCCGGTGACGATGAGGATGTCGCGAAGATCACGCTCTGCTCGGACTGTGAGCAAGAGGAGGAGCATGACGTGCTGCGCTCGGTCGAACGTGGACAAGGTGTGGACCTGCTGGTCCGCTGCCACGCGTGCGGGAACGTGCACACCCTCGAGTTGCGCCCGCCCCGCTCGATCGCAGTCCGCTTCACCCTGTCAGAAGGTGCGCACAGCCAGAGGACGGATATCGAGGTTGACGAGGATGAGATGTTCGAGGTCGGCGACTGTTTCGACCACGGAGAGGGCACTTGGGAGGTGACTCGTCTCGAGGCTGCAGGGGGGGTGTCGCTCACCACCGCTGAACCGAGTGAGGTCGACATGGTGTGGGCGGCGCGCGCTGACAAAGTGCGCGTGAAGCTCACATTCACGGAAGCTCACAAGTCCTGGTCGGACTCGATCATCTGCGAGCCTGATGAGGTGTTCACCTGCGGGTCGTCGTTCAGCCATGAGGGGGAGCGTTGGAAGATTCGGGCGCTGCACTCCGGGCAGGGCAGAAAACTGACGGGCAAACTGCCAGCCGGGCGCATCCGCCGCATCTTCCTGCACAAACCGCTGACCCGATCCGAGGTGGCAGAACGGGAACAAGTGGCTCGTGGTCGCTGGCGCGGACAGGAATACCCTGGACGAGAAGAGCGGATGGCCGACGTGTACGAGCGCAACCTGCGCGAGCCCTGAAACGATGGCTGCGAACTCGCCTCGTCCACTTCAGGCCATTGAGACCTGGTCGTTGGTCCGCACCCTCTCCGGTACGAGCAGACCGACACTCTGGCCAGCTGTGGCTGACTCGATCGGAACTCGATCGATCTCCATCGAGTCAACGGTCATCTCGATGTCGGTCGTCGCTCCGGTGATACGGATACGGTCCCCGACGGACAACGGCGCCACCAGTTCGACGGCGGCTACATTGACGTTCTTGAAGTAGGCGAACACCCGGCCTACGGCTTCTCCAGACATGTTCTCTGCCCCTGACCGACCTCGGCTGTCTGCGACAAAAGCGTTGCGGCCACACCCCCAAAGGCATCTGTACTG
>CATMIM010000050.1 GCA_950068635.1 uncultured Candidatus Poseidoniales archaeon | reverse complement strand
GGTGTGCTCGATGGCCAAGACAACTGTTCTGCGGTTGTCAACCCCAGCCAACTTGACACAGACCTGGATGGCGCGGGCGACGCTTGCGACACCGATGACGACGGCGACGGACTCTACGATGACGAGGATGACTGTCCTCAGGGTGTGACCGGCTGGTTCTCGACGCCTGACCTGGATGGTGACCGGGACGGCTGCCACGACGAACTCGAGGATTGGGACGACGACGGTGACGGCATACGGGAGTTCGATTCCGAGGGCAATGTCGTCGACCGTTGCCCTGGGACACCGCTGAATGTGGAGGTCGATCCTTACGGCTGCAGCGCTGGCCAGGCTGACAGCGACGGCGACGGTGTTCAGAATCTCTACGACAATTGCCCTGATATCGCCGCAGTCGTAGGAATGGACGATGATCTGGACGGCTGTACCGACGACCTCGACCGCGACGGCATCATCGACGATGTCGACGACTGCCTCGACTCTCCGAACGCAGTTGTCGTCGGGCCCGACGGATGCACAGATGCCGAGCGAGACACCGACGGTGACGGTATCCAGGACGGAGACGAACTGCCTCGTTGCAGGAACACGCCCGCAGAACACATCGGAGAGGTGGACATCTTCGGTTGCTGGGACGGTGAGTTGGATGATGACAAGGACGGCGTGATGAATGCTGATGACACCTGCCCCGACACACCCACCGCTGAGTTGGAAGACGTCATCGATGGGTGCGGCGCCTCACAGCGTGACGAGGATGGCGATGGCGTCGTGGACTCCGCCGACCTGTGTCCTTGGACCGACTCCGGGGACTCGGTTCAGGAGGATGGCTGTTCAGATGCGCAGTTGTTCCTCGGCCGTGGCGGCGATGGCGCCCTGTCCGGGATGATGTTCGCTCTCATCGTTCTCGTGCTCCTGTTGGTAGCAGGGGGCATCACAGCCGCAGTGGTCATCAGGCGACGGAGGGCAGAAGGCGTAGACTCCGAAGCCCCCCCTGCTGCTGTTGAAGCGTCAGTGGAGGAATTCGTCGGGGATTCGGATGACCTGCAGGCGGAAGACGTTGTCGTGGATGGTGATGTCACGACCGACGAACACGGCACCAGCTGGTGGGAGGACGAACTCGGGGCGTGGTGGTACAAGACGCCCGAGATGGATGATTGGTCTCTTTTCGATGAGGGTTGACCACTCGGATGCACTTGGGATGCCCAAATGGTCCCTACGGACCATCCGAGCGAGGATTCAATAGCGTTGGTTTGTCCGTGCCGGCCCATGAGCACTGCTGATGTTGGCCGCAGTCCGCTTTCCGGCGGACTCATCCTGACTATGATCGCCTGTATGCTGACCGCCTCCTGGGCTGTCGCCGCAGTCCCCTATTCCAGCCCTGCTGAGCCGGTGCTGCTGGACGAAGATGACACTCCCTCCTTCGCGGGAGCGCGCGGAGCACAGACCTCTTGGTTGTCCAAGGCTGGGAAGTCATCTGCTTCCAGCGGCCAGTTTGACATCGCTTGGGCTGAAGGTATGGCTATCGGACCCGGTGGGACGATTTACGTCTCAGGCATGGCGTTGGGTGAGCTCAGTTTCGGTTCGATAAACCTGAACACAGGCTCGGATCAGGTGCCATTCGTAGCCAAGTTGGATTCCCAGGGCAACTGGCAGTGGGCGTCAGCCGCTTCAATCCCCGGTAGTGGCTGGGCATCTTCATTCGATGTCGCCGTAGATTCCAATGGGAACGCATTCGTCACGGGATATTTCCAGGATGCCATCGCCTTCGGTTCCAGCACATTGTCTACTGCCGGCGGTGCCGACATATTCGTGGCAAAGATCAATTCCAACGGTGCTTGGCAATGGGCGGTCAGTGCAGGAGGAGCCGGCGATGGTGAGATCGGTGTCGGCATTGCAGCAACATCCGCCGGTGACGCCATTGTAGTCGGCCAGACCAACGACAGTTCCAACTTCGGTTCCCACAGCATATCCACCGCCGGTGGTATCGACGCCTTCGTCGCCAAGATTTCCGCCTCAGGAAGTTGGGCGTGGGCGACGGTCGGCGGCGGTCAAGGAAGCGACTTCGCCAACGACGTCTCGCTTGACTCGAGTGACAACGTGTTCGTGGTCGGGATGTTCCAGGGCGGCGTGACCGGTGCGCAGTTCGGCTCGACCCAGGTTGCCGCCACAGGCTCGATGGATGCCTTCATCTCTCGACTCACATCCGCTGGTTCATGGGACTGGACGAAGACCGCGGGGAGCGGTAACGGCGCCCTCGCCGGCTTTGCAATCGCCCACGGCAACGGCAGCAGCTACGTCGCGGGATACTTCAGCGGTACGGGGAACTGGGGCTCATTCCAGAAGACCGCTACCAGCGATTGTGCTGACGGCTATGTAGCCAACATCGACGATTCCGGGACCTGGCAGTGGGTGACGACCGCCGGCGCATCTGGGCCGACCTACACGATCGTGAAGGCCGTCACCGCCGATTCCTCTGGAAACGCTGTGATTGGTGGCGAGGTGGCGCTCGTGGATGCAGCGTGCTCGCAGTATGAGACCGGAACCACATCGGTCTCGTTCGGGCTGACTTCCGTCAGCACCAACGGTTTCAACGACGCCTTCTTCGCGGCGATCGACAGTGGCGGCAACTGGACCAACGCTGCCGGCATGGGTGGAACACTGATGGATGACGCTCGCGGCGTGGGCGTCACATCATCCGGAGAGGTAGTCGTGGCTGGACGGCACTGTTACAACAATGCGGCTGCCTCGTGCAGTTCCACCGATGGCGGATCGAACAGCATCAGTGAATCGAGTACGTATGGAGGCACGTTCGTCTGGAGCCTCGTAGGGGATGCGGACGGAGACGGGGTACCGGATTCGACAGACAACTGCCCGATGATCGCCAACGCCAACCAACTTGACATCGACGGAGATGCGGTGCCAGGTGTCGGAGGAGGAGACGCCTGTGACGACGACATCGATGGCGATGGAATGCTCAACGTCGACGACGACTGCGACGGTCCGGCGGTCAACTGGGATTCGAGCATCTGGGCGGATGACATCGACATGGACGGCTGTCGCGACATCGACGAGGACGACGATGACGACAACGACGGAGTCGGCGATGTCGATGACGGCTGCAGCGGCACAGCGTACAAACTCAACTGGACAGCGGGAGTCGCCAATGACAACGACATGGACGGCTGCCACGATAACGATGAGGACGACGATGACGACAACGACGGCATCGACGACGGCTCGGGTGATGACTGTCCGCGCGGTTCAGCCAACTGGGGCACACGTGTGGGCCCGGGAGATTACACTCACAACACAGCACGCGACCATGACAGCGACGGCTGTGAGGACGACCACGCCGAAGACACCGATGACGATAACGATGGAATCGACGATGTCGATGGCAACAACGACCAACTCGATCTCTGCGCCAGAGGCCAACTGGGATGGACGAGCGACTTCACGCTCGACGCTGATGGTGACGGCTGCCGCGACTCGGATGAGGATGTGGATGACGACAACGATGAGGTATGGGATGTCGACGCGTTCGGAAACACTCTCGACCAGTGCAGCCCGGGCATGATGAACTGGATCTCGACCGACAGCACGGATCGGGACCGCGATGGCTGCCGCGACCTCGATGAGGACACCGACGACGACGGAGATGGTGTCGAGGACGACGTGGACGACTGCTTCCAGGTGGCGATGTGGACATCCGACCCGTCCACGGACCACGACGGCGATGGCTGCCGCGACATCGATGAGGACCTGAACGACGACAACGACCCGAAGTTCGACAACGAAGATGACTGCCCGCTCGGCGAGGTCGGCTGGACCGAGACCGACTGGGATGGGGACGGCTGCCGCGACGAGAGCGAGGACCCGGACGATGACAACGACGGCATTTGTGACAACGACGGCTCAAGCCCAGGCATCTGTAATTCCGGCCCCGACCTCTGCGCGGAGACCCCGCTCGGTGAGACCACCAACGCCGACGGTTGTGGCATGCTGACTCAACTCGATACGGATGGCGACGGCGTCTATGACGCCAATGACGCGTGCGTGAATGAAGCCGCTCTCTCCGGATACGACAACGACATGGACGGCTGCACTGACGACACCGACGGCGACGGGGTCACCGACGACCTCGACGTGTTCCCCGACGAGCCGACCCAGTGGTCCGACCGTGATGGTGACACCTGGGGCGACAACCCGAGCGGAAATCGCCCGGACCAGTGCCAGGACACCCCCGCTCAGTGGGTGCTGCTCGCTGAACAACGCTTCGGCTGCGCCTGGGAGGAGGAGGATGCCGACAGTGACGGCGTGATGAACGGCTACGACGACTGTCCCGACACCGAGACCGGTCGCGAGGTCGATGCCAGCGGATGTTCGCAGATGCAGATCGACGACGACGGCGACGGAGTGTTCAACGCGCTCGACAACTGCGCCGACACCCCGACGAGTGACAAGCAGCTGGATGACTCAGGCTGCTCGCACGAGCAGCGACTCGCGGACGGCGACATGGACGCCATGCTGCAGGAACACGGACTCCACGGGGCAATCGCCCTCGCTGTCCTGTTGCTGCTCATCGTGGCGATGTCGGTCATGTTGATCCGACGCGGCCGTAAGGGTGGCGCTACAGCAGACGATTGGGTCACAGACGAGATCCAGCACGCCGACCAGCAGCAGCAGATGGCCGCTGTCCAGCCCGCCGCTCCCGCGGCGGTGGCCCAACCACAGCACGTGGCAGACTATTCGGGACTCCCGCTGGGCGGGGACTACATCACCGACGCGGCCGGCGGCACCTGGTACAACGCACCGGACGGCAGCCAGTGGGCGATGCAGGCGGATGGCTCCTTCGTGCGCGCCAACTGAAATTCTCCGCGCGAGCGCGCTCAAGAGGAGGCGTGTTGCAGCGCTTCGCCTACGATATCCTCGAGTGATATCTGCGCCTTGTAGCCGAGACGCTCCTCCAACTCAACGGCGTCGACGACCCCCCACACCTCATCGGTGTTGGACCCAGAGTAGTTCGGAGCCCCCCCGGTATTCTCGGAGATTGCTTCCACCAACTTGTCCATGGCGACCGGCTCACCCCTGCCCACGGCGATCGCCTCCCTCGTGGGTGGCGGGTTGCTGACGATGCCGAGCACCACGTTCGCCAGGTCTTTCACATGGATGATGTCCTTCACCTGTGTACCGTCCCCAGGGACGATGAAGAACCCGAAATTGGCTTCGTGGCAGAAGCGGTGGATGATGCCATGCCCCTCCCCGTCGCCGAGGGGGATTCCCTGCACGTTGGCCACTCTCAGGATGGAGACTGGATGGGTGTCGGTGGCGTGGTCGAGCGCTCTCTCCTCGACCCACAGTTGACCTTCCGCGGTCACGTCGCGTGGAGCGAGCCGGGTCTCGCTGGAGTAGTAGGGGTCATCAGGGCTCGCTTGCGGATGGACCCGCAGTGAACCGATGAGCACCAGGTGCAGACCCTGATGCCTGCCCACTGCGTCGAGGACCTTCTTGGCGCCTCCGCGCATCAGTTCCAGAACATCGTTGTCGTCTCGCTCCATGTCGAGGTTCGGAGGGTGCCCGTTGAGGTGTATGAGTGCCTGACAGGCAGCGAGTTTCGCTCCGAGCATCATCTCGTCATCGATGATCTCCCAGGGGATGATCTCAGCATCTTCTCCGATGGCCGCTTGGATGTACTGGGCGATGAAGCCGTCGTCACCCGTGATTGCGACCCGCACAGAGCGTCCCTCCTGTACCCAATAACGCTCAATCCCTTGATGACATTGTCGGTGCATTCGTTCCCTTGGAAGTGCCACCACGAGCAGGACAGCATTGAAGGGCAGGTCACGCAGCGCTTCGGTTGATGGGGTGGGGTTCTGACTTCTCCGCACGCGTGGACTCACGCGATCTGACCATCGGCGTGATCGGTCTGGGCTATGTCGGGCTGCCCACCGCTCTCGGGTTCCTCGATGCCGGCTTCCGCGTGCGCGCTGTGGACGTGAACGAACAGGTCGTTGCTCGCCTCGAAGCAGGTGAGAATCCGGGCGAAGATCCACAGCACGATGACCTGATTCCAGCGGCGCAGAGCGATGACTGGAGGGTGTCGACATCCTATCTGGACACGGTTCCTGACTGTGACGTGGTGCTCGTCACCGTTCCCACCCCGGTGAACAGCGATCTCACCCCGGACTTGAGTTTCGTGCGCGATGCGGGTGCGTCTGTGTTCAGCAGCCTCGCCAAGGGCGCTCGTACGGTCGTCGTGCTCGAATCGACGGTCTATCCCGGAGTCACTCGTGAGTTGTGGGGCGGACTACTCGCTGAACTGAATCTTGAGGAGGGAGTGGACGTTGAATTGGCGTACTGCCCGGAGCGCTTCGTTCCCGGTGATCCGGAGCATGGTGTGCGGCAGGTCCCGCGAGTGGTTGGGGCGACCAACGAGGATGTGGGCGAGGGACTCGCTGAACTCTACGACACATTGACGAGCGGCGGGGTGACCTATGTCGGCGCCATCGAGGTGGCGGAAGCGGCCAAGGTTGTCGAGAACGTGCAACGGGACCTGAACATCGCGCTGGTGAATGAGTTGGCACGCATCTTCCCGAACATCGGCCTAGATGTTGAGGACGTGCTCTCAGCGGCGGCCACGAAATGGAATTTCCACCGCTACCATCCCGGCATCGGTGTGGGTGGGCACTGCATTCCGATCGACCCGCACTACCTCATCCAGCGGGCGGCCGAATCAGGCACTCCCGCTGAGTTGATCTCGGCGGCTCGAGCGGTGAACAGGTCGATGCCGGGCAACGTGGCGTCGGACATCCGATTGATCATCGCTGCCAATGGAGTGGTGCAGCATGACGCACGAATACTGCTGTTGGGCTGGTCATACAAACCGGGCATCGCCGATGCGCGCGAGACACCTGCTGAACCGCTCGCCCAGGCGCTGCGCACCTCGGGCATGTCGGTCGAGGTGTGGGATCCGTACGTGGACCCCGCAGAACTGCCTGTGGACCTCGTGAGCCCGCTCGCCTCCCCGTTCGAGTCGGCGGGCTTCGACATGGCCGTCGTCGTCACCGCTCACGACGAGGTGTGCGACCTCGACTGGGCGGCTCTGGCAGAAGTGGCCCGCCACCCGTTGCTCTACGACGGCCG
>CATMIM010000049.1 GCA_950068635.1 uncultured Candidatus Poseidoniales archaeon | reverse complement strand
CAGCATCGCCGCCGTGAATTCGGTCAGCGGCCCCTCTTTGCCAGGCACGATCTCGACCACGTCCGTACCGAGAACCTGACAAGCGGGATTGGCGAACAGCGCTTCGATCAGTTCGACCGCCTGCCAGTAGTGCAGGCCGCCGGGAACCGGGGTCCCGGTGTTCGGCACCAGTCCACCGTCGAGCCCGTCGATGTCGAGCGTGAGCCATGCCGGCCCATCGATATCAGCGATTCTCGCCATCAGCAGCGCCCAACCCTGTTCCCCCGAGCAGGCGGAGAGCAAATCTCTCGCCGGGAAGCATTCGACCCTTCCATCCTCGGCGTGGCACAGCGCCTCCTCACGACCGAGCGCCCGCACACCCACCTGGATGATGCCGCCCACCCCTTCGTCGAGCGCCCGCCGCGCCGCGCACGCGTGGCTCG
The DNA here is from genome assembly GCA_950068635.1 of uncultured Candidatus Poseidoniales archaeon. GTDB lineage: Archaea > Thermoplasmatota > Poseidoniia > Poseidoniales > Thalassarchaeaceae > JAKUTA01. The sequence continues at coordinate 6,733 of CATMIM010000049.1, read as the reverse complement.
CCCGCTCGCCATTCATCTCATCCCTGAGGTCAGCGTGCGCATCGATCTGCACCAGCGTGAGTCGGCCGAGGTCTCCTCCGATATCTGGATGCGCTCGCAATGCACGCATCTCCGCGGGTAACAGACCGTGCTCTCCCCCCAGAACGATCGGGAAGCAGGAGCCGTCGAGGTAGTCCGAGAGGTAGGCCTCCACATTGGCTAGTTGCTCGGCGAGTGAATCTCCTTCTCCATCCCACGCAGGCGCGGTGTGCAAGCGGAATCCGGCCGGCAGGTCCTCGGGAAGCAGCGGGTCGTACAACTCCACCTGGGAGGAAGCCGCGATGCATGCCTGTGGTCCGTCAACCGTGCCCTCGCCGTAGGAGGTCGTCAGTTCGTAGGGAACTGGGAGTATGGCCACATCACACTGTCCGTCCACATCCGCGAGACCGAGGAAATTGCCCTCCATTGACTCCATCCGTGCACGACCGTCCGCCTCTCCCACCCGTCCGGCATAATCGTTCGCTCGGGGACCTGGGGGGTGAAAAGGGGTTGTTTTCTCCACATTGTTCATATATTGCGGGCAACAGAATAAATGGTGCAAGCGGTGTGGGGGACATCGCTGCGACATCTACCGGAACCGACGGAGTGAACACACATGGGAATGTCATTGGCAGAACTTACAGAGGCGATTCGTCGCCACATCGACAAGGAGATGGAACCGATCGTGGCTGAGGGAATGGCTGAGCACGCGCTCGGTTTCTTCGGCTACTACGACCGCATCATCGACAATGCGCTCGAGCCGACCGACCGCAACCTGTTCTACATGTTCCAGGATTACGACCTGCTCACAACCGAATCGGAGGAGACGACCCTCTGGGACGGCCGCGAATGGCGTATCCACTACTGGAAGTTCAAGGCGGAGCTGGCGCACAAGGCGCGTAAGTATCTCGAGGGTGGGGATGAGAAAGAGGTGGATCCGTTCGCCGATGTCTACGAGGACATCCCTTCCGACGTCTGGAACCGCAACGAGGACGACTTCGAAGAGCCACTGTTCTGATGCGGTGCAAGGTGAAACCACGTTCACCCGCAGTGATGCAACTGCTGGCGCGGGGACAGAGGATTGATGAGGGAACCGAACGTATCAACCTCCATGGTGAGAGAATCCTCTCGACTTCTGCCTACGCTCGTTCTTCTGCTGATGCTCGGCCTCAGCGCTGGCCCTATTGTGATTGCACAGGGACAAACACCCCCTGACATCTCCATCCACGTGGATTGGGTTGACGCTGACGGTGATGACCATGCTGAGCATGCCTACGTCGTCGAATTCAGTTCAGCCCCGGACCCGAGCGATTGGTTGGTGAACGTCACCCACTCTGACGCGAACGGAACGGCTCTGGGCTCCTGGACCTACCTCTGGGGTGATGAGAATCACTCCCTCGACCCGATCGACGCCACTCACTACCGTGTGCTCGTCCCAACCAACATCTCATTCGCCGATTCCATCGACGTCGAGGTATGGATGAATCAGAGTTCGGCTCCATCCGCGACGCGCACCGTCGTTGCCACTCTGTGGAACCAGCCGTTGGCCGACCACGAGATCACGGTCGCCACGCAGTGGGAGTTGGAGCACACGATCTCCAACGGAAGCGATTCGGAGAGTTACGAACTCGACTTCGCCGGCCAAGGTTGGCAGAAGCGCACAGCCGGGGTGCTCGAACACAACGAACTCGGGACTGGCACGCTGGTCATCAACGAGATCGCCGGCGACACGAACATGGTCATCACGCTGCAGTTGACTCGCATATGGCTCAACGAGACGATGGTCGGCGCCGTGCTCGAGAGCCAGATGTTCGAGATGGTCGGGACCGGAAACCTCGTCGTGAACACGGATGACGAAGGAGATAATACGGTGATAACCGCCAACGTCGTTAACTCGTACATCACTCGCTCGCTCGCGGACGGCATAGTCTCAGAGGCGATGCGCCTCGAGGCGAACGGGATGCTGAACATCTCTATGCAGGATGGTGACGAGGAGACGTGGATCAACGGCTCTCTTTCCCTTCTGCTGGTGGAGATCGAGGATGTCGGCGACGTGCGCGTGCTGAATAACATCGAGTTTGAAGCGACTGCCCAGATGCACATCCAGACAGATGAGGGATACCTGGATTTCGACCTCAGCGAACTGATCAGCAGGGAACGCGAAGAGAACGGGACCATGGTGAGCCAGTTCAGTCGCTTCCGCGGCGATGGTTCGTTCCTGTTCAGCGACACCAATGACGAGAACGGGTCAATCGTGATCTCAGGGGACATAATCGAGTTCTACTTCGAGAGCCAGAACGGCAACAAGACCGCTGACAGCATCCATCTGGATGGCGACATCACGGGAGCCACCAGTGGGAGTTTCGGTATCTTGCGCGGTATCCAGAGCACAGGTGAGACGGCGAACGACACCGGGGTGTTGTGGCCGATCAACCTGATTCATCAGGAGGTGTGGTACAACATCACTGGAGGAGGTGTGCTGGGTGACCTCGGCGTGGGCGCCTACTACAACGAGACGCACGACTACGAAGTGATCTACGACAATTACACCAATCGCACCATCCGCTTCAAATGGGACGAGCAGTCCGACGACCCCAGCCAGGGTGAGGAATGGCCACCGGACTCCCCCATCCCTCCGACTCCCCAGAATGACACCCTTGACGAGAGCATGCTCGGGGATGTGAACATCAGCCGCGAAACCGGGTTCGCGCCCACCGAACTGTTGCTGGGCGATTCGCTCTCCCTGTATGCGAGCGACCTGATGTGGCTCGATCTAGTCGCCGACGGATACGACACGTTCACGCGTGACGGGCATGTGATGCAGGTCACCACCTGGAACGGCACATACAGTGGTGTGGGCACCGCCTCGGGTTCCGTGGTCAACAACGGCATCCTCGCTGGGCTCATCGCCGAGGTGCAGCGCGAAGTCGGTTTCGACATCGGGGATGACGAAATTCTCAACTTCACCGAGGTGCAGTCGCTCGAGCGAGTCATCTCACCGGCGATCATCAGCGAATCGGAGAACACACCTCCGCAGATCAGCGACTTCCGCCTGCAGGAGGGGAGCGTGGTCAACGAGGGCGGCCGACTCGTGCACGTCGAGGCGGTCATCTCCGACCCTGATTGGAACGTGCGCACGGTCAGCGTCGACCTGTCGTCGATGGGGCTGGGCACGCTCGACCTGAATGACATCGGGCTCGACGGAGATTCAATCGTCCACGACGACATCTACACCGGCTCGTTCGTCTACACCGGAACCGATACGGGCAACCTGTCCACACCGGTGACGGTCACCGACTCGTTCACCTCGACCAGCGATTCCGCAGCCACGCTGCTGGTGACGCACCGCGCACCACGAATGACAGACTTCCAGATGTCCACCGATTCGGTCCACCGCGGTGAGAACCTCACCGTCAGCATCCAGGCTTGGGATGCCTTGGGTGTGGCGCGGGCGGCGGTCGACTTCCGCTCTGAGGGCGGCTCTCTCGTTGACCTTTCAGACGATGGGGGAAACTCATGGTCAGGAACGGTGCAGATTCCCGCATCGCTGGTGCCGGGCGACCTGCGGCTGACGGTCTACCTCGAGGACGGCGCGGGCGCATGGGCGGCGCGTCAGGTGGTCCACATCGATGGTCAATGGGTGGCCAGTTCGGGCATTCCGGACCCCGATTCCTCCGAAGTCGTGACAACCCCCGTGCCTTGGCTGCACATCCTCAACGAAGGGCCGGCGATCAGCGACTTCACTCTCTACAAGGATGGCGAAGCTGTCACCGAGATCGTGGTCCCGGACACCGGCTCGGGTTCCTCAGCCTATGTGATGACGGTCGCGGTGCAAGACCCGGACGGAGTTTCCGCTGTCCAGGCGCGGCTGATGGAACTCGCCCCCATCGGCCAGGACCTGCAGTGGCAGTTGATGACTGACGACGGTCAAGGGGCTGATGCTGTCGCCGGCGACGGAGTCTATTCCATCGAGGTGCAGGTGCGCGAGGGTCTGCCTACCGGCAGTCCGGTCGAGTTGCAGTTCCGCGGCGTCGACCTCTACGTGGCGGCCACCAACCCGGTCGTGCGCGTCGAGGTGATGCTCACCGAGCCAGAGACGAGCGTCCTGACCGATCCCGGAAAGGAGTTCCTTGATTTCTCCTCCAGCACGCTGGTCATCCTGGTGCTCGTCGGCCTGTTGCTTCTGGGCGGTGCCGTCGGGCTCGGAATCGCCCTGCGCAGAACAGACGACATGGAAGACCGCTGGGGCGGAGAATGAGTCTCCTCGGACTCCGATGCGGATGAAAACAGGGCGTTGTATCACGTTTGGAGTGCGAGCGCCGAGAGTTGAACTCGGGTTCAAGCGTTGGCAACGCTCGGTGATAACCACTACACTACGCTCGCAGCATTCGGCCGCCACTTGGAGTCCGCTTAAACGGTTGTCGGGATGCCCTGCGTGCGTCCTCAATCCGGCCTTCGACACATCAGTTGAAGTCGGGTGCCCCCCTCCGCGGGACAGGTGAGGCCGTGGCTGACATCAGGATCATCTACGTCGGGCGCAAGCCCGTCCACGTCTACGTCGCCGCCGTGCTGAACGCCATGCAGGGCGGAGAGCGCAACATCGAGATAGTCGCTCGCGGGAACGCCATGCAGCGCGCCATCGACACCGCCGAAATCTGCCGTCGGCGCAACGGGCACCTGGCGAGCATGCTGCCTCCCGAAGTGAACGTGCTCGGAGTCGAGATCGGCAGCGAGGAGGTCCAGCGTGAGGACCGGACGAGCATGGTCAGCGTCGTGCGCATCAGCATCGAGGGCATCGGGGAGATGGCCGCCCGCGATGAAGAGTGAGTCACTACAGCAGTGCGCGCACCTTCTGTTCGATTTGATCGCGGATCTCGCGATACTTGTCGATGTCCAACCCGATGGGATCGGGAAGGTCCCAGTCGCCATCGACTTTGATCTCTCTAGGACACTGCACATCGTCCCCCATCGAGAATATGTGGTCGAACTCCTGCTCGAAGAACAGGGAGACAGGTTTCGGGCGCTGACCTGAGATGTCGATGTCGACGTCGGCCATCGCCTCGACTGAATTCCGGGCCACGCCGAATGCAGAGGGGTGGCAGCCCGCTGAGGAAGCCTCTATCCCGAGGTGCTTCGCCCAGCCTTCGGCCATCTGGCTCCGGCAGGAATTGCCCACGCACACGAACAGGACCTTCATCGACAGTGCCTGTCCGGTCACCCTACATCAACAATGGGTCCACAGATTCAGGATTCGGTGTCCGCAGGGAACAACCAATGGTTGAAATGAGGCTCGCAGGTGGCCTGAGCCGGAGTGAGGGACTTGGCTGATTCACCCATCTCGCATCACGAAGGCGGAGGTGGAGCAGGACCACCCCCTGAGGAGGAGAAGGCGAGCGGGGAACAGCAGGCGAAGATGGAGCAGGCGTATGCCCAGATGCAGCGAAAACTGCGCATCACCAAGATCGGCGAGCAGGTCAAGCGCAAGCTGATGGTCCTCTCAGGCAAGGGCGGCGTCGGCAAGACGACCGTCGCCACCGGGCTGGCTCTCTCACTGGCGCGCCGCGGCCTCAAGGTCGGTCTGATGGACATCGACATCACCGGGCCCAACGTTCCCAAGATGCTCGGCATGACCGGTCATGACCTCCAGGTCGAGGACAGTCAGATCCACCCTGCCATCGGCCCGCATGGCCTGAAGGTGATCTCGATGGCATTCCTGCTCGAGGACCCCGATGCGGCGATCATCTGGCGCGGGCCGATCAAGCTCGGTGCCATCCAGCAGTTCATCGGGGATGTCGCCTGGGGCGAACTCGACGCCATGATCATCGACTTCCCGCCCGGTTCCAGTGACGAGCCGCTCACCGTGGCCCAGTCCCTGCCGAACATCGACGGCGTCGTCGTGGTGACAACTCCTCAGGAGGTCGCCTTGTTGGACAGCCGCAAGTCGATCAACTTCGCTGAGACGGTCAAGGTGCCCGTGCTCGGGATCATCGAGAACATGAGCGGCTACACCCTCACTGGGACCGCCGAGCCGAATTCGAAGCTGAGTGTGATGGGACCGAATGGAGTGCCCATCGATGTCGAGTCCGACGACGAAGGGGCGTGGAGTGTCACACTCGACCTGTTCAAGCGGGGCGGGGGCGAGGAGTCGGCCAAGGATCTGGGCGTGCCCTTCCTCGGAAGGCTGCCGTTCGACCCCGGGATCGTGCGCGGCGGCGATGACGGAGTGCACCGCATCATCGCCGACCCGGAAGGGGAGGCGGCGCTGGCGTTCAACGGCATAGTCAACAAGCTGCTCGAGGGATTGGACAAATCCACTGGCTCCTCCCTGAAGATCATCTGAACTTCTCCCCGTTGCCGGAATGGGGAAAAGCAGAGGCGCGGAGAGGTTCGCAGAGGAGTCGGTGCCTTGGCGGCGGTAACTAGCGTCTACATCACATGGGTGACCGGCGCGCTGCTCGGCGGAATCCTGCTGATGCCGCTGTTCAAACCGGCGGGTAAACGGGTGACGCTGGCCGGATTCGTCGACATGTTCCGTCGCTACTGGTTGCACATCGCCGTGGTGTTCAGCATCTACGTGTGGAAGGACCTGCTCGATTCGGCGGATCGCATCCTGATGGCGAATGCACGACTGGACATGACTCCATTCGTGTATGCGGTGGAGGGCGACCTCTCCCTGTGGGTGCAGCAGTTCTTCCTGAGTGAGCCGTTGACGTTC
>CATMIM010000048.1 GCA_950068635.1 uncultured Candidatus Poseidoniales archaeon | reverse complement strand
CTTTCCAAAACCAGCAGGTGCTTTGTTTCAGGTTCTGGTTCAGGTTCTGGCTCTGGCTCTGGCTCTGGCTCCGGCTCCGGCTCCGGCTCCGGCTCTGCTTCGACTGTTGGGGGTTCAGGTTCTGGCTCCGGTTCAGACTCGACCTCGGCTGATGGTTCAGAGTCGGGATTCCATTCAACCTCGGCCTCAGTCTCTGACTCGGCCGCGGCTGGCGGTTCGGGCTCGGGCTCGGGCTCTGGTTTCGACTCCGCCTCTGGTGTAGAAACTTGGTCTACCACAACTCCAGGAGAGGCAGGGATTGCTTCCGGCTCTGGAGCAGAGGGCGCGGGTTCAACCTCTGTCAAGGCGGGAGCAAGTGAGGGTGCGGCTTCTGTCTCTGGAGGTGACTCCCTCGACCCCTCTATCTGCTCTGCACGTTCATTCAGGGCGCTTGCATCCAACACATCCCCACTGATCAGGCGATTCATGACATCATCGATCATGTCCATGCTGGCGTTTGTCAATTCCCTGTTCGAGCCGAGGCGATAGAGCAGGATGCGATGACGACTGGCGGAGGTCTCGAGCGTCAAGAACTCGGGGTCTGCGAACTGCGCCAGAGATAACAGTGCCCCGGAGACGAGGACCAGCACCCCGATGAACGGTACGATGAACAGCAGGACGACGCCCGCACCGGTGGTCACCCACCAGAGGAAGCGGTAGGTGTCCAGCCAGTCGTAGCGCTCGTGGCTGAATCCGGACAGCGCCTCGCGGCGGGTCATGAAGCGGTCCTCGACCTTGGTCTCGCCCTCGGAGCGCTCGACATTCACCACGCGCAGTAATTCATTCACCCAAATCAGTGACATCGTACTGTCGCCCGTGGATGATTCACGGATGACGAATTCCCTGTCACTTTCATTCTCCTCAAGTGCGCGCGCACCGATTCCCGAAGCCCTCTCCCCCGGTGATTGCAGCCGGTGAATCGTCGGCGAAAGACCAGCCAGCACTGCGAGCGCACCCGAGGTGATGGCGACCCATGCGCTCCACCCCAGTTTCAACTCAACATCTCCAATATCTGGGTGAAGTACCCACCAGACGAGCACTCCGCCAAGTCCGAGCACTCCACCGGCGAGCGGGGACAGTTTACTGAATGGGAACAGGTGCCCGAGTTGACTCATCACCAGCAGCGCACCCGCGCCCAGCAGCGCCACCACACCGAGCGAGATCAGGATGATTCCTGTGAGGCCCGCCGTCGCCATCTGTCCGAGTTCATTGCATGAATCCCACGCTTCGTCATCAGAATCGACTTCCAGTTCCTCCAGACTCTTCTTGCAATCATCATGTTCATCTCCAATATCGCTCTCACTGGTCTCACAATCCCCATCGATGCACGCGGTGACGCTCATGTCGTCCAGTCCGACCTGGATATCGGATACGATGGTGAACCCGAGGACCTCATCCTCAGAGTGGTCGACGAGCCAAGCGTCAGTGAGCATGCTGGTGACAGCGAGAATGATTGCGATGACAACCAGACCGAGGTTGAACCACCCGAGAGGCGAGGGTCCCTCCGGTACCACCGTCGTTTGATGCACGTCACCAGTGTGGATTGTTGTGTCACCGGACACGAACGAGTCAGGGAGTTGCATGGCTGCTCCCTGCTCAACGGGGGCGGTCATCGCCGCCGGTGGCGGCGGTGGTGGGGACTGCACGCCTGCCCGGAGGGCAGGCCGTGTTTATCACACGCGCTGAGGGTGATTCCGGGCTTCAGGCGAGTTCATCGACGCCGTAGACTTCTACCCCGTCCTTCCCACCACCACTCTTGGTGGCGACGACTACAGGGATGCCGGCGGTGTTGGCGATCTCGACGACCCTGGCACTTGCTGAGCTGTTGATCACAAGCGCTTGGACACCCGCGGACGCTTCGGCGGTTTCGGCCAGCTTTGTAGCAGCGACCGGCTCTGTCACCTCACCGTCCTCGAGCACGAACACTCCTTGGTTGCGCTTCTTCGGCATGTGCTCGGCGTATCCCTTGATCTCGTCAGGGATGTCGCGGGGGGCGGCCTTGCCCTTGCCTCTCGAGTTGTCCCTGTCGACCTCGGCTTGCAGTCGGCGCGCGACCTTGGCCGCGGCCTCGGCTTGGCCGAGGTGCTTGCCGACCAGCTTCTTCTCAAGATACTCGACCTCGCGCCCGGGGGGCGCGAAGGCGATGCGGGTCAGGCTCTTCTCAAGCGCTCCGGCGAGTTCGAGGGCGATCATCTTCCCACCACGATCTCCGTCGAGGAAGGCGGTCACCTGCGACTTGCCCGAGGCGAGCTCGACCAATTCGTCAGGCACTCCCGAACCCATCACCGCGATGGCGTTCTTGATGCCGCTCTTGGCTAGGTTAAGCACGTCGTTGCGCCCCTCCACGATGATGAGGGCGTCCGAGTCCTCCACGTTGGGCCCGCAGGTCATTCCTGAATCCCCATAGACGGTCACCTCGGAGGTCGTCAGCACGCTGCGAACCTCTTCGATGAGGTTCCCACTCTCCGCGTCACGCATGTTCACGATGTCCAGCAGCAGGTCCTTCGCCCGCTCGACCATCTCCAGCCGCTTGTCTGAGCGGATGTTGATGATCTCGGTCACCTTGAGGCTCGCCTTCGCCGGCCCGATGCGCTCGATTGTCTCCAGCGCGGCACCGATGATGGCGCTCTCCACGTTCTCCAGGGTTGAGGGTATCTCGATGAGTCCGCTTACCTTCCCCTTCTTGCTCTCCAGCGTCACGTCGATGTGGCCGATGCGCCCACTGCGCTGCAGTTTGCGCAGGTCGAGCGCTTCGGGCATCAGCCCTTCGGTCTGGCCGAAGATGGCTCCGATGATGTCCTTGCGCTGACCCTGACCGTCTAGTTTGACGTTGACGCGAATCATATACTTCGCATTTCCAATATCTGTCATTTCTGTCTCTCCTTCGGTCTCCTCGCCACCCCCTTGGGGCCGGCGTACACTGGATGAGCGCACGTGGCGCCCGGTGAGCGTGACAGGGATTCCTGTGATTCGGCCGACCCTGATGCCCTTGAAGAACCCATCGGACAAGATGAAACAGAGAAAAAGAGCGGCCGCGCTGCCGGAGGCATGCCCGACGACGATGAGGCCGTGACATCTCGCCCTGTGTTCCACGCAGTCGTCACCGTGATGCTCTCAGATGGAGAGTTGACGATGGAGGAACGGAGGCTGGCGATCAAACTCGGCAGCCTGTTGTTCAAGGGGGACGATCTGGAAACAGAACCGAAGCTGATCTACGACGCGGTGGTCGCTGGTGAGCCGGTCGAAGGTGGGCGGGTGATCGACAAGCAGGAGCGGTTGGAAATATGCCGCAAGATGATCGAGACCGCCTACGTCAACTCGTCGCTCAGCCAGGATGAACTGGTGGCGATCGCCATGCTGCGCTCGGCGATGGCCATCACCGAAGGTGAGATTCTGGAGGTGAGGGCCGATATCTATCGCGACCTCGAGGAAGAGGTGGAGCCGAAGTTGCTCGGAAAGGTGAGAAAGGACATACGCGAGATATTCCAGAAAGTGGAAGAGTTCATTTCCCCGAAGAGCGATTGAGGGGGGCCCATGGACTCCAACGACCCCCTCGATGACTTCCTTGCAGCGAAGCCGGAGCGGACCTGGCGGAAGCCGAAGCGGGTGGTGAAGGCACTGCGGGAGGCGTACACGTATGGCGTCCCAGTGTTGCAGATGAAGGGGCACATCGACCAGATGGTGGAGCATACCGGCTACTCATTCGTATGCGGGACCCCGGATGAGACGCTCAGGCGCGTCGTCGCTTTCCTGTTGACGAACTGTGAATCCGATACCCTGGCCAGCCTGCTTCCACTGCTCTGGGCGCGCGGGGGAAGGGAGGACATCGTCACAACTGGAATCCTGCTCGTCAACATCGACCGTGCCTCCCTCGATTCCGATGTATGGGGCGTGCTCGCCGGGCTCGTGCGGGCGACGGAGCCGTTGGAGGGACTGTTGGCCGTCGTCGAGGAACTGTACCGTGGGGAGCATGGCTCTCCAGATGATGATCTGCTGCTCGACTGGTTCGGCGGCTCTCCGATCCATTCCTGCCTGGCCCTGCTGTGCCTCCACGCTGGCTGGGTGCGGAGCGGACGTGCTCCATTGACTGGCCACCTCAGAGAAGCTGTCGACGAGGTGGATGTCGGCGAATCCGATGGGTTGCTGAAAAGGGTGCGCGACCAGTTGCTGGAAGCGCAATGATTCTCAATCAGACCTACCTCGCACATCCGATGCGCTTCCTCGAGGCGGCCGACCCGATTGCGCTGGCGGCGCTGGAGCATGTGCTCGAGCGGGACGCGCAGGACGTGCGCAAACTGCTCGAATGGCTACCAGCAGCGCAGACACGACGGGATCGTCGAGCGATCATCGCCCGCGCTCGCGACCTGCTCGCCGAAATCGAGTTCGCCATCCAGCGTATCGCCGAAGTCGAGTGAGGTGCGAACTTGCCTGTCGGCCTCATCCTCGCTGGTGGTGAAGGGAGGAGATTGGGGCGACCCAAGGGCCTGCTGAGCATCGGACAGGACCTCGCCGGACAGAGAGTTCCGATGATCGACCTCGTGGTCGATGCCCTGCGTCGTGGTGGAAGCGAGCGGATCATCGTGGCCACTCGTGATGGGGATTCACCAAAGCCGGACTCTCATCCACTCCAGGTCGACGATATCGTTGCTGACGCCGATGGTTGGACGGGGCCGCAGGCGGGGCTGGTGGCGGGCCTGCGCCGTGCCGGGGATTGGGGCAGCGAATGGGTCCAGCTGGCACCCTGCGACGTTCCCTTCCTCGACCCGCTGCTGCTGAGGGTGTTGCACTCGCTGCGAACCGACGGAGTGGATGCCATCATCCCGGTCAGCGCAAACGGCGACGAGAACCTGCTGGCGCTCGTGCGCACGCAAGCGATGCTGGAGGCCCTGCAGCAGGCTAGGGTCGCCGGTGAGCGGAGCGTGCAATCACTCTACACAGCCCTTCACTGCCTGAGGATCGAAGGCGAGGCTCTCAGCGGAGCGGGCATCGATGAAGCCTGTTTCCACAACGTGAACTCGCCGGAGGACATCGAGTTCGCCGAGGGACTCATGGCCCGCCGCCGTGAACTCGAACGCGGTCGCCGGCGAACGTGACTCGGCCCGCGGCGATGGCATCGATGACCGCTGGGTAGAGTCGGTGCTCGATCTCAGCCCTGACTCGGGCTCCCAGTGCATCCTCGTCCTCACCCGGTCCAACAGGTGTCTCCTCGGTGGCGATCAGAGGGCCATCGTCGACCCCAGGGGTGACGAAGTGGACCGAGGCACCTGCGGTAGGGTGTCCGGCGGCCAGCAGGTCGCGCACTCCGTGCGCACCAGGGAACAAGGCACCATCCGGGCCCCACGGGCTCGGATGGATGTTGACGATGCGACCGAGCCGCGGCGCGAGGAAGCGTTCAGTGAGTATGCGCATGTAGCCGCTGCAGACGACCAGTTCCACCTCGTGCGCATCGAGCACGGTGTCGACCGCATCCTCGTGCGCATGCCTCCAAGCGGTCGTATCATCGAAGTCAGCACGAGCAGGAAGTGGCACCACTTCGGCTGGAACCTGGAAGTCGGCGGCGCGCTCAAGACCCTTGACGTCGGGCTTGTCGGAGATCACGACCACCGTCACGTGGGGGCAACCTCCTGATTCGCGCGCAGCCTGTTGATGTCGCAGCAGTGCATCAAGACCGGATCCCGAGCCGGAGATGAGCACGCCCAGCCTGAGTGGGTCGGTGGGGTCAGCAGTGCGCGGCAAGAGGTGGTCCTCAGACATCAGTTCGCCCCGCTGGTGAGGGGGAGCGGACTCTCCAGCATGAGCGTTGGCACCACCGATTCAGCAAGGAGGGCGAGGGTCGCGTTTATCATCGAAAGGCTGGGGGCTGGTTTCAGTGTTCACGATGGATTTGGAGAGGTTGGATTCAGTCGACGCCATCGTCGAGCGTTACTGCGTCAGCAGCAGTCGCGTGAAGAGTCGTGTCTACGTCGGATTCGGCTGCTTGTTCACAGTGTTCTCACTCATCGGAATCATCATCCCAGGATGGCCGACGGTCTCATGGGCTGTGCCCGCGGCATTCCTGTTCTCGCTCTCCTCTGAGAGGCTGTTCCGTTGGACCCTGACCAACCGCTTCTTCGGCCCGGCGATGTACGATTATTATGCGACAGGCAAGACGCTGCCGAAGCATGTCAAGCGATTCACGATGCTGATGATCGCGATGATGGTCTCCATCTCCTCATACTTCGTGTGGGAGGTTTCCGTGCGCGGAGATGGGAGTCTGATGGACCCAAGCACCTGGAATGGTGCGGACCCTGGATTCGGGCCGGTGACGATACTACTCGTCGGACTGATCGGTATCTGGTACGTTTCCACCAAGGTCCCCACCAGAGATTGATTCGTTGCCACGACTCTTGTAATAGCTCCAAAGAGCAAACGGAGTACTCCAGAAGATACCTCCAATAGCACCTAACATGACGATAGTTGCCAATGTTACCAAGTTACTGTTCGGTGCTCCGCCAGAGGTGGTTAATACTGGTATCAGGAAAGTGAGGTATGCTACTGGAATCAAATGCTTCAAACTAGGTTCACAACACCCGCTCATCTTCGATATTTTATTGACACCAAATGCTGACACCAACGGAATTCCAATTACAACTAACAATGCTGACGACCAATGGTACATTACAGTGATTTTATATCCATCAGAATCATTACCAAGTGGAATCTGAGTAATAACCGTCATTAACAATCCAACAAATGTTCCGATTGCTGCTCCTGTCAAGAAAATGGTTTTCCAATTCATGTTGACCACTAATGCCTGAACAGACGAACGCCGGTGAAGAGCATTGCCATACCATGCTCGTTGGCGGCCTCGATGACCTCGGCGTCCCTGATCGAGCCACCTGGGTGAACTACCGTGGTGATACCGATCTCGTGAGCCGTGTCGATGCCATCACGGAACGGGAAGAATGCATCCGAGACGAGCAGCGCACCCCGCGCCCGGTCTCCGGCGCGACGAGCGGCGATTCTCACCGCTTCGACTCGGCTGGTCTGTCCCGGGCCGATGCCGATGGTGGCGAAACCGGTCTCAGTGGGGTGGACGAACACGATGCTGTTGCTCTTCACCTGCGCACATACGGCCACACCGAAAGCCGCCAATTCGCGAACCTGCGCGCCGACCTGTGCTTCAGTCACGCACTCGACTGCATCCCAATCCACAACCGGTGCACCCTCGGTCTGGGAGAGCCAGCCGCCGTCCACCTGTCGCCAGCGGAGTTCTTCGGGAAGCG